>JASFEA010000005.1:0-47709 GCA_050125095.1 bacterium | reverse complement strand
TATGGTACTACGTCAAGGCAGTGGACGATCTCGACAGCGCATCCTTCTTCCCGCGCGCGGCCGATCCCTACTCTCCCGACCACACGGGGTCTGTCGCTGATTACCTTACCTTCTCGGTTCTGCCGCTGTACCCGCCCGCCTACAGCGGGCCGCGCATTCTGCTCGTAAACGGGTGCCGGACGGACCCGTACTCCTGGGTCTATGATCTCTCAGAGTGTCTGGGCGAGAGCAGTCTTAAGAAACCCAACGTCGAGATATACGAGGAGACGCTCACGGACGCGGGCTATTGCTACGACATATACGACATCGGCGGCGCGGCCACTTCCGATGGCATCCACCCCATCTGGTTCGACGACTACGACGCGGTCGTGTGGCTAACAGGTCCGGTCGGATACCCCGACACTCTTGTGAACTACAAAGCCATGTGGGCGCTGGCGGACTATGTGGGTGGGGGAGGCAAACTGGTAATAGGGGGTGACAGGCTGGCTTACTGCGCGTCAGCGTGTGTGAGATTGGTCGGCGAAGGCTGCGACTCGACGGAGAAGAATTTCCTGGGCCTGCTGGGATGCGATTATATCGATGAGGTGGTGGAGCCTTTCAGCAAACCCTACATTTATAGCGAGGCTGTGGACTCGATTGTGGTGTTCGGAACCCCCATGCAGGTGGACTTCGACAGCATGCTCGTCTACCGGGAGTGCCCGCACTTGAGGGACATGAGCTGGGTAAAGAGGGAGACAGCGCCGCCGATGGGATTTACGGCCCAGCCGCTGCTTGAGGTTCTCAATCCGGACGTCGCGCTCGCGCACAGCGCCATTTATACTGAGTACCAGGCAGTGGGCCAATGCGTTTTCCTCAACTTCGATCCGGCCGCATCCGTAAATCACACCAGGACATACTGCACGGCGCCCGACCCGATCGCGCCCCCCTACGCCCAGGGTGTGTATGAAGGCAGGGTGGAGCTCATGCGTCTCATATTGGAAGACATCTTCGGGCTCGCGCCCACGGGCGGGGGCACCGCGGGCACCCCGAAACAACCGGGAGCCACATACGGCTGGGCCCTGGCGCAGAACTCGCCCAATCCATGCGTGGCATCGACCGAGATACGGTACCGGGTCGCCACGCCTGCGAGGGTGACAATCACCGTCTACAACACGCTAGGTCAGGCCGTGCAGGTGCTCGTGGACGAGGAAGCAATGCCCGGAGCATACTCGGCGCTCTGGGACGGCTGCAACTCATCGGGCCGGCGCGTCTCGAGCGGCGTCTATTTCTACCGGATGCAGGCCGGTAACTTCTTTGCTAACAAGAAGTTGCTCGTGGTCAACTGAGGGGCCGTTCCGGCATACTGCGAAACTGCTGAGCACCCCGCTCACTACTGCCCGCTTAACAATTCGCAAAAACTGTGGTATAATGCGGCATAGGGTGGTGTTCAAATGTCGGCCTGTACCCCTGACCCAATAGACGCATTTCAGCGAGTTCCAAGGAAGGTGATCTAGAATGACAAATGCAGCCGCATACGTATGTCTGGTTGTGGTGTTATCGCTCTCATGGACGGCGGCATTCGGCATGTCCGATTACGCGGTCGATCCGGGTCCGCCCACTCCCCCCACCCTGAAGGCGGCCAAGAGCGTGCTGGCGCCCCCCGTCCTGTCATCCTCGGGCGATACGCTTTGGATACAGGCGCACACCGATTCGTCCTACTGCCCCGGCGACCCATCGCTGGGACATGGCGGGGAAGCAACAGGAGGTCCCGGGCCTACAGAGACCTGGTGCTTCGAGGGCGGGCCGGGAGACTCATGCGGCACCAATCCCCCGTGGGACGTCAAGTGCTTCGACCACTGCGACGTGCGCAAGCTCTCCTCTCCCATGGGTATCAATTACTGGCACGTCGATAGATACAGGGCAGACCAGCGCGACTACTGCGGCGACTACGCCCTCTGGTGCGGGTCGGACTCAGTCTGGGACGGATACCCCGTCGAATGCGGCACCTGGCGGAACCCGCCGGGCTACGGCGATGAGTGGAACTGCGCAGCCTTGCTCACGCTTCCCGATTCCTTCAGCGTGGCCGGCGGCTGCACCCTCTTCTTCGACCCGAGGTACGACACCGAGTGCAAGTACGACTATTTCTACGTCGATTTGTGGGACGGTTCCGAGTGGGTGACACTTGCCACATTCAACGCCACCAGCAACAACCCGGGGCCGGAGTGCGGCGGGGGCAGCGGCGGCAACCCCGACTTCTGGGGAAATACCGATATCGACAACCTCATCAACGTGGACTGGCAGGAGCGCTCCAACCCTTCCTGGCCGGCGTTTGCCGCCGGAATAGACACAAGTCTCTACTCCTACGAGACCGGACCCATGTTCAGGTGGCGCTTCGTCTCGGATGGCGCCTTCAGCGACGCCGACGGGCGGGG
This sequence comes from bacterium, assembly GCA_050125095.1. Classification (GTDB taxonomy): domain Bacteria; phylum Arandabacterota; class Arandabacteria; order Arandabacterales; family JALGWA01; genus JALGWA01. Next base: position 45,298 of record JASFEA010000005.1, on the reverse strand, counting down.
TAATTTCGACGGCGGCGCATGGATTGACAATGTATGGGTCTGGGGAAACGGCAATCGCTACGAGGAGGACTTCGAGAGCGGTGTCTTCGACACGGCATACTGGTCAACGCCCGACGCTCCGGGGCTTATCGACCAGTGGCATATCACGCGCGATCCCGACCCGCCGTATGAAGGCGGCGACGGCGGCGATCAATTATCCTGTCGGCTGGACTCGTCGTATGTATTCCGGGCAAGACCCGAGAGCGGCTACCCGGCGGGTACCTACTGGCGGAACGGTTGGTATTACCGGCTTGTGAGCCCATCCCTTCCCATGCTCAACTCGGGCTGCGTCGTCCAGTACGACGCCTTTATCTGCTCTTTCGAGTTTACCTGTGATTATCCCCGGCACAGGGCGAGGTTCTACAGCGGCACATACGGGACATGGTGCCCGTGGGTGGTAATACCCTATTACATACCGAGCGGCTGCTTCTTCTGGCAGATTGACGCCGAGGAGGACTGGACCTGGTATGCGCCTGCAGACGCCGAGTCCGTCCAGTACAGCTGGGACATCGAGGACGTTGGCAACCCCGGCGACTTCTGCTGGGGCAAGCACAAGGGAACCGACTACCAGATCGACAACGTGTCGATAGGCTTCTACGACGCGAGCGCCACCATGTTCAGCGCCCGCGGTATAGATGTGCTTCAGGACATGTTCTTCGCCGACCTCTGCGCGTTCAACTCGAATTTCGACGCCTATGACGAGGACACGCTGGACTATTACGCCAACGGGGCGCATCTCCTGCCGGCGTTCAAACAGCTGTACGTGGACATCAGAGACAATGACCTCATCCAGTCCGTGGAGCTCCTGGGCTCGCTGAACGAGGGCGCATCCTGGGTGTCAGTCGCCATGCACCAATACCAGCCGTATTACCCGGGTGAACCAGACCGCGGCGGGGAGTACTACGGCACGCTGTGTCCGTCCGATTTCAGTCTCGCTGAGTGGGATACCGGGACTGTGGTCTGGTACTGCGTGAAGTGCACCGACCAGCTCAGCAATGAGGAATACTACCCGGGGACGGCTGACCCTGCGAGCCCGTACCACACCGGGTCACAGGACGACTATTTCGAGTTCTCAATTCTGCCGCTTTACCCGTCGGACTACACCGATACCAGGATACTGCTGGTAGACGGGAATAACAGGACCTATTACGACTACGCGCCGTGTTTGAGCCGCGTGGACTGCACGACGCCGTTAGAAGACATATATAGTAAGACCCTCACGGACGCGGGCTACTGCTTCGATAAATACGACATAAGCGGCGCGGGAAGCAACGTCCATGTACACTATCTCTGCACATGGAACACGGACTATGACGCCGTCGTGTGGTTTACAGGGCCCTACTTCTCCAACTACCTCTTCGATGCCGAGGCTCAGTATGCAATGCAGGACTACCTCGGCCTCGGCGGGAAGCTCGTGATCCTGGGCGACAGGGTCGCCTGCTGTGTCGCTCCCGAGGCGGAGGGCGGAGCAGGGGAAGATTCGATGGGCGGGATATTCCTCAGCGGAGTCCTGGGAGCCGACTATCTCGAGGACATGACTTCGCCTTTTGTCCGGCCTTATGTCTACTGCGCCGGCGTGGAGTCGCTTCTGGTACTCGGGACTCCTACCGCGATCGATTTCGACACCCTGCTCGTGTACCGCGAGTGTCCATATCTCAAGGACATGAGCTGGATAAGGCCGGAGGCCTCGCCCCCCAACGGGTACTTCGCGCAGTCGCTGGTTGACGTGGTAGATCCCTACATTGCAGGGGCAGCCATGGTAACCTATTCGGAGTACCAGAACGTGGGCCAATCGGCATTCGTCAACTTCGACCTGTGCGGGGCGGTCAACCATACATCGACTTATTGCACGGGGGGCGCGCCGCTCGCGCCGGCCTACGATACCGGAGTCTACGAGGGCCGCGTCGAGCTCATGCGCCTGATCCTGGAGGACATCTTCGGCCTCCCGCCCTCGGGAGGCGGCATGGCGGGCGATCCGGATCAGCCCGGCCGCGCGCGCACCTATATGCTGGCCCAGAACGCGCCCAACCCATTCGTGTCCTCCACCCGCATCGCATTTGAGATACCGCGGAGGGCCGACGTGAACATCACGGTTTACAATACGCTCGGCCGGAGAGTACGAGTCCTGGTGAGCGAGAATCTTGAGCCCGGCGTGCACAGCGTGGCCTGGGACGGGCGCAACGCAGACGGCCGGCGCGTATCGAGCGGGGTATATTTCTACAGAATGCAGGCGGGGGATTTCACTACCACAAGGAAGCTGCTGGTGGTGAACTGAGGATATAGCAGCCGGTGGAGGCGGGGTAGAGCTGCGGTTTATATAAGGGCACCCTCTGGGGTGCCCTTTTTCCTGGGGTCAGGTCTGAAAATGCACATCGGCCGGCCTGCCGCCGGTTGCCAGTTTCCTGGGGTCAGGTCTGAAAATGCACATCGGCCGGCCTGCCGCCGGTTGCCAGGCGCGCCAGAGGCGGTTTTTTTCGAGACGAAGCCTCGTCGGAATGCCTTCACACCCGCGCTGAGTGCGTTGTGCATTCTAAGACCTGACCCCGGGCTTTTGTGCATCTCGAGACCTGACCCCATGGGGCGAAACAATTGAGCTTTTGGGGCGCCGGGGGATTGGGTATAGTCTAGGTGATGCGCAGGATTTCCAGGTCATTATTGCTTATCGCGTTGCTGGGGGCAGCCAATGCCCCGTTAGTCTATGGCGGAACTCCCGTTTCAATCGAGTTCGGCTATCTCAACACCAATAGCGACAGTTACGGATCGGGTTTCCTCTGGGGCGCAACCATCCGCGGCGACCAGAGGCTGACTTTTGGCGTGGCGGTTCGCTTCTTCGAGGCCTCAGCGATGCTCGAGAGTGAAGCCAATCCCGGGACATATTGGGCCGAGGAGAAGTACCGCCTCTTCTCCGTATCTCCCTATGCATATTTCGACGTCTTCAGGGGGAAGCCGGACAATCAGTTACTAATCGGTGCGGGACCTCAGATCCATTTCGTCAATGCATCGCAGTCCATCTTTACAGCCAGGACATCGATCGGCGCGAGGGATACCCGGCTGGGTCTCGGAGGCCTGATACGCTACGAACGCCGTATAAGGATGTTCCAGGAGTTGTTCTTCGCCGCCGAGGCATACTATTCCTACATGGAAGGAACGTTCGAGAAGGCGGGGAATTACCAGCCCCCGCTTGAGTCGGTGAACATGGTCGGGATCATGCTGGGCCTGGGTTACCCCCTCTAGCCGGTTATTATACCTATTTCAAAATTGGACTACCGGGTCCTGCTTGATGTAAAATAGGCGTATGGGACTTCTCGAAGACCTCATTGACGGCGCCCGCGCCCATGATGAGGAGATCTCAAACATCATCATGAGCCCGTACTGGACGCTCGTGACATCGGGCGCCCCGGGCCTGGCCTCCACGCTCGGTTACCAGCCCGAATGCGGGGCGGCTCTCAAGGAAACAATATTAAGGTCGAGAACCCCGGCCCTTCTGGACCTCGCCTTCTCGGATGACCTGGCTGAGGCATCCGTCGGCATCGCGACCCTCAATTCCATCTTAAGCAGGTACATGGAGCCCGGAAAGGCCCGGCGGGGAGTGCTGCCGCGGGCCCGCGACAAAAAGGTGGCAGTCGTCGGCGACTTCCCCTTCACAGGGCGCCTGAGGGAACTGGCGGGAGAGGTGTGGACGATCTCCAGCGGTGTGGGCAAGGGCGACTACGCCGCGGAGAAGGCCGAGAACATCCTGCATGTAGCTGACATTTCCATTATCGAGGGAGCGGCCATAGTCGACCACTCGCTCGAGCGGTACCTCAAGTGGGCCGAGCCCAGCTACACAATAGTCTTCGGACCCACCACGCCGCTCTCCCCCGTTCTCTTCGAATACGGGGCCGACCAGATAGGCGGGATCAAGATCATCAATGAGGGCCGGGTCGCCACGGTGGTGGCAACCGGGGCGAAGGACGTTTCGGATTCGACCGGGATCGCCCCCATCATGCTTGAGGCACCGCGCGAAGAGGATTAGGGTCCGGCTGTGCAATATAAGACCTGACCCCTCTTATGCACATTGTGCATTTCAAGACCTGACCCCGGAACTGAACCCATCAGCAGTCGAGGTAAAGCTCTATCTCATGGGGGTGCGGTAGCCTGCTTATGGGCAGGATCTCGCTCTTGTACTTGGCGTCGATCCAGGCGCTTATGACGTCCTCCGTGAAGACGCCGCCCTCCAGGAGGAAGTCATGATCGGCCTTGAGAGCCTCCAGGGCCTCAGGAAGCGAGTACGGAACGGCCTCGATGCCACGGGCCTCGATCTCGCTGAGATCGGTGATATCAACGTCCAGCGGCCCGTAGCCCGCCTTCACGGGGTCGATCTCGTTCTTTATGCCGTCCAGCCCCGCCATGAGCACTGCCGAGAGCGAGAGGTAAATATTGGAGGTCGCGTCCGAAGGCCTGTACTCGATGCGCGCCTGCTCCGCCCTCATTATATCCATGGGAATGCGGATGGCCGCGCTGCGGTTGCCGATGGAGAAGAAGAAGCATGTCGGCGCCTCATAGCCGGGAACCAGGCGCCGGTAGGAGTTGGTGCTGGGGCAGGCCAGCGCCAGCAGGGCCTTGCCGTGCCTTAGAATGCCGCCGATATAGTTGAGTCCGAGCTGGCTCAGGTTGCCGTACCCCCCCTTCTTGAAGAAGAGGTTCCTGCCGGCTTTCCAGAGGCACTGGTGAACGTGAAGCCCGTTCCCGGGCTGCTCCCTCAGGATCTTGGGAATAAACGTCGCCACCAGGTCGTGCTCGGCTGCTACGTTCTTGATGATGTAGCGCGCGAGCATTACGTGGTCGCCGGCCTCGGCGAAGTCCACCCATTTGAGCTCGACCTCGCACTGTCCGGCTGAGCCGACTTCGTGATGGGAGTATTTGACCGGGATGCCCGCCCGCTCTATCTCCTGGACCATATTAGCCCGCACCTTCATGAAGGTGTCCACCGGCGGAACGGTGTGATAGCCGCTTCGCGAGCCGATATGGGGAAGCTCCGTCTCGATGGTGTCGGGCCCGAATCCCCCCTCCATGGACTCGACGAAGTAGCCGTGCCCGTGAGGCGGCCCTATAAGCGTGACGCTGTCGAAGAGGTTGAACTCGAGCTCGGGTATGAGGAATACCCGGTCGGCGATTCCGGTCTTCTTGAGATAGGCGAGGGCCTTCTCGGAAACGTGCCGCGGGTCGCGCTTGAAATAGTCCTTGGTATTGGCCTCGGCGATGTAACAGATGAAGGTCATGTTCCTGACGCCGCCGAACTCGTCAATGTAGGATGCGTCCGGGTCGGGGATGAGCGAAAGGTCGCCGCTTCTCATATGCGTGAAACCCTTAACGCTCGAACCGTCGAAACCCACGCCGTCTCTAAACGTGACGGCGTTGACATTGCTGACCGGCAACGTAACCTGATGCCAGCTACCCATGAGGTCGGTGAACCTGAAGTTCACCCCTTCGACTCCGGCCTTCTTGATCCGGGCTAGCGCCCCGGCCACAGCGTCGGTCTTCCGAGCCATCGGTGCCCTCCTCGCAGCGCCTTGCTGACCATCCGGCCCCGCTAATCCTCGAGGCCGAGTATTTCCATTGAGTAATTGAAGATGTCCGTGTTGTCTATGATGCCCGAGAACTTCTCCTGGCCGGGTCCGATTGCGAACACGGGGACCAGTGTCGCAGTATGGTCCCCCGAGACCCACCTGACAACCGGACTGTCCTCATCGTCCAGCTGATGATACTGGTCTATGTCCGGATAGCCCGCATAACCGCCCTTCATGGCCGTGATGGCGGGCCCGCCGCAGTCATGGTCGGAGGTCACGATCACGGTGACATCAGGGTGCTTCCGCTGGTACTCCAGCGCATACCCGACGACGGCGTCGAAGGCGATGAACTCGCCGAGCGCGTCCACTATGTTGTTTTCATGCTCGGCATGGTCAATTCTCCCGCCCTCTACCATGAGCATGAACCCGTCCTCGTCGCGCGAGAGGATTTCTATGGCTTTGGCCGTCATCTCGGTAAGCGAAGGCACGGTCTCCATGTCGCGGTCGAGCTCATAGGGGACGTTCTCCTCGGCGAAGAGCCCCATTATGCGGTCGGCATCCGAAGCCAGCAGGCCCTCCCGGTCGTAGACGACGTCGAAGCCCCTCGCGGCCATGGCCTCCGTGAGGTCCCCGCCGCGGCGGCCGCCTCCGCGCTCGGGTGGCAGGAAGAACTTGAATCCGCCGCCCATCACGACTGAAGCCTCCGTCTCGGCTATCTGGGCGGCTATGTCCCACTCCCATGAGCGGTATTTGTGATGAGCAAGGAAAGACGCGGGGGTGGCATGCGTGACGGCCGTCGTGGTCACGGCCCCCACCGCCTTGCCGTTTCGCACGGCTATGTCGAAGATGTTGTCGATCTCCGTGGTGTCCGGCATTACCCCGACCCTGCCGTTGTCGGTCTTCTGCCCGCAGGCTATGGCAGTTCCCGAAGCAGCCGAATCCGTGACCAGCTTGTTGGCCGAATGGGTGCTCATGTAGCCAGACGTGCCCGCGTCGGCGAGCCGCTCCATGCTCAGGACGGCGCCGAGTTCCATCTCGGAGTACATCTTGCCTATGGTCAGTATCTGGGGCCCCATCCCGTCGCCTATGAGGAGAATAATACTCCTGGCTTCCGCCTCAGCACCGGCTTCGGGCGCCGCGAACAGAAGGGCGGCCAGGGCGACAAGGGTCAGAGTGACCGCACAGCGGGCGATCTTTTTCATGCTCATCTCCTTTGCTGCTATTGCTTCAACACCCTAATAATCACGAGGCCGCACGCCGTTGTCAATAGGCTACAGGGGTCAGGCCTTCCCGGCTCCCCCTGTCAGCCGGTCCCTGCCGCGCCCGTCAAAGCGTTTATCCGCCCGGCAAGGTCGCCGGCGGCCTTCCGAACCGCGGGGGTCATCTTCCCGCCGAAGGCAATGGTCTCGGGCTGAATGCCTATGAAATAGACCATGGTATCGGCCTGGCTCTCGATGAAGTCGGTGAAGAGAGAGAGCGTGGGCATATGGGTGGAGTAGCCGCCCTCGGCCAGGTCCTCCTTGCGTATGGCCCTGACCTCTCCTGCCTCGGCGCCCATATACACGGCGTCAATCACCACGACCTTCTCCGGTCTCTCCCTGATGATCACGCCGAGGTAGTTCTCGGGGGTCTCGCCGCAGTTTACGACCTTGAGACCGGGCGTCTCGGCTATCAGGCCCGCCATAAGCGGCCCCACCCCGTCATCGGCGCGAAGCTCGTTGCCGACGCAGGCGATGACTACCCTGCCCGCGAGCATTTCTTTGAGAAGACAGTCATATAGCATAGGTTTGCAAAGTCAACGGGCCATATGAGGCCGGATCCTGGCTGGGTTCCTCCAATCGGTCCCTGGCTTGCCTAGGCCTTGAGCTGAATCTCCCGCCTGCAAGCCGGACAGAGGATCCTCACGACATCCTGTCTCCCGGCTTCCAGATCGTCCTGGCGATCAGGCACTTCGCCGAGCATGTTGGAGTCCCTCATCGTCGATAGAAGGAGCGTGGGATTGGAGTAGGCGAGCGGGCCGAGCCTGTCCGCCACCCACCTGATGTGGTCGGGAGTCCCGACTATGGCGCCGCATTTCTCGCAGAGAACGAGGTCTTTCTCGATCTTGGTGACGGCGTCGTTCCTGTCGAGATAGACGGTGGCGTAGTCCTTGCTCAGCTTCACACCCTTCTGAGTTATGCACGTCGCCTCGCACGTGCCGCAGTAAATGCACTTGTCATAGCGAAGCGAGATTGTCCTCTTCTTCTTTTCAGGGTCGTCGACTATCTGTATGTCGTCCGCCGGACACGTTTCAGCACATGCACCACAGCCCACACACCCCTCCTCGTCGAACTTCGGCATGCCTCTGTAACGCTTCTGCGGTTCAGAAGGCTGATGCGGAAACGGATGCGTATAAGGTCCAGTAAACAGCGCGGTCAGTGCTTCTTTAAGAACTCTAACCTGCAGGATTCCTGGTAACTTCATCTCTTGTCTCCATGCTGAGCCTTGATCTTTTCTGCACGTTCTTTGAATTGGTCAACAACGCTCTTCTCCCAGAGACCTACGCCCGAAAGGTATGAGCCGCGCGCGAGCGCATGCGCCCCCGTCGGCGAGGTCAGGGCGATGAATGTGGCGCATAGAATCGCCTTTATGGATATCGTGGGCTCGGCGGCCACTATGGCCGTGCCGACAAGAATCATAATCGTCCCGAGCGTGACGCACTTCGTCGCCGCCTGCAGCCTGTTATATACGTCCGGAAACCTCACGAGCCCCACGCAGCCGAAGAGGTCGAAGAACGCCCCTATCGTAATGAACACGTATCCTATAATCACGTTGCTAGTCATCGAAGCGCCTCCCTTCCAGATGCTTGGAGAGGGCGAGTGTTCCCACGTAGCTGACGAGCGCCCAGGCGATCGCCAGGTTGATGTAGAAGTCTCTCCTCATGGTAATCGCCGAGAGGCATACGAAGCCGACAACAACCGTTCCGAGAATATCAATCGCAACGCTTCGATCCGGGGCCGTGGGGCCTTGACCGATTCTGTACAGGCACAGGAAGCTCGAGACCGACAGAATGGCCGCGATGAAATAGATGAACGTCATTCAAACATCCTCCTTATCATCCTCTCGAATTTGCCCACGATGCGTTTCGTGGCACCCTCGACATCCTGGGCCTGCACATTGATCCAGTGGATGTAAAGATAACCGTCGTCGGTGATGTCGACGGTCAGCGTTCCAGGCGTAAGGGTGATCGAGTTGGCGAGCATCGTCCGTCCCGCAGGGCTCTTCAGGTTGGTCCTTACTTTAACGATTCCCGGATGAATCGGCATCTCGGGATGGATTACCCTGTAGACGACGTCGAAGTTGGCCAGGATCACGTAGTACGAGAAGTAGGGAATGTAGATGAGGATCCAGAAGATCCTGCGGAATACCGTCCCAACGCCGATCTGCGTCGGAATCTTCTCCCCCAGATATAGGCCCACGAAAAGCGCGACGAAGATACCCACCACCGTGCTCTGCATCTTGAGCTGGCCGGTGACGGGATCGAACGGCCACACCAGGAGGAACCATACTAAGTACGAGATAATTGTCAGGGTTAGCTTTCTCAAACCAGCCCTCCTTACATACCCAGAATGCCGGAAGCGTAATTAAGCCCCTCTTGCAGCACTTTGGCCGCCGGAATCAAGAGAACGTCTCTTGCCTGGGGGATCCACAGTAAACCCATAAACAGAGTCAGAACGGCCAGGCCCAGCATCGAAGCCTGCATGAAACCCGGCACTTCCTTGGCGTTGGCATATGCCTCTTTGGGCTCCCCGAAGAACGTCCTCCGCTGGAGCCTCATGTATGCGGCGAGCGTGAGCACGCTCACGGCGGCCGCCCAGGTCGCGAAACCGTAACGCTCGGCCTGGACACAGGCCACTATGATGAATAGCTTGCTCCAGAAACCGGCGAAGGGCGGGATGCCGGCGATCGACATCGAGCCCATCATGGACGTGGCGCTCGTTACGGGCATCTTTTCCCTAAGCGCGCCCATCTTGTTGAGGTCCCTGGTCCCCGTCGCGTACTCGACCGCGCCCGCGTTCAAGAAGAGAAGCGACTTGAACACGGCGTGGTTGAGGAGGTGGAACAGGGCCGCCGCGATTCCCAGCCTCGTGCCCAGCCCGATGCCCAGCACTATATAACCCACCTGGCTGATACTGGAATAGGCCAGGAAGCGCTTGATATCGTCCTGTCCGAGGCAGAGCAGCACCCCAATCACCATGGAAATCGTCCCGAGTACGAGCAGGACATTGGAAATCAATGGCGTAAGCCCGATCACGTTAAGCAGTATTCTAGCCATCGCGTATATACCGATGGTCTTGATCACGAGGCCCGATAGCATGGCCGAAATCGGGGCCGGCGCCGAAGGATGCGCGTCGGGCAGCCATGCGTGGAACGGCACCAGCGCCGCCTTGAGTCCGAAGCCGGTCACGAAGAGGGCTATGGCGAACATGTGAATGGGCTCGAAATTGCCCCCGATATGCATCGACATCTGCGCCATGTTGAGGCTCCCGGTGAGGGAGTACATGATGGCTATGGCGAAGAGGATCAGGGACGATCCGACGCTGCCCAGGACGAGATACTTGAACGAAGCTTCGAGCTCTTCATGCTGGCAGCCGAAGGCGACCAGCGCATAGGAGGCGATCGAAGCGATCTCCAGGAAGACGTAGAGGTTAAAGAGGTCGCCCGTCAGCGACACTCCCAGCATGCCGGCCTCCATAAGGAGGAACAGGCTGTAGAAGCGGGCCTTCGAAGTGAACTTATCCATGTACTGGATCGAGTAGAGCGTCGCCATGAACGAGATCAGCGTAACCGTGACGAGCATAAATATCGAAACCCCGTCCAGCACGAGGTTGATGCCCAGCGGTATCCCCAGTCTCGGTACCCATCCGCCCATCCAGTAAACGCCGCTCTTACCGATGACTGAGATCGCCATGACGAGCAACGCGAGCGTTACCAGATTCGCCAGGGTGTCAGAAAGCCGTGGGTTCTTCCTTCCCACCATGGGGATGAAGAACGCTGCACCCAGGGGAATCGCCACAAATAGAGGAATAATCTGCATAGCCTTCCCTAACCTCTCAGCCTTCTAATTTCCCTAACGTCGTAAGTGCCGTATCTCTCATACAGCCTCATAGCGATAGATACCGTCATGGCGGTAACGCCGAGGCCGATCACGATTGCCGTGAGCACGAGCGCCTGCGGAAGCGGGTCCACGGAATTGCGGATGAAGGTCTCGGTGGCCATCGTCTGCTCCATGATGGGAGCCATGCCGCCGCTCCTGTACCCGACCATGATTATGAATACGTTAATCGCCGTCTCCATGATGACCAGGCTGATGATGATCTTGATGAGATTGCGTTTCACCACTACTCCGTAGAGGCCGATCATGAAGAGCATGAGGACCAGCGCGTAATGCATAACCCTCTCCTTCTCGAGTTTATTCGTTCGGCTTGTGGATGACCTTGGTCATCACAAGAAGCATGAAAATCAAGAACAGCGACGCCGCTACCTTGATGGCGATGGCGATATTGCAAAGCGGGATTATCCCGGAACTGAACAGATGATACGGGAGCCCCGTATTGTACCTGGCTATATAGTTCGTGAAGAATCCGCCGCCCAGCACGCTCCAGACACCAAGCCAGGCGATTACGAGGAACATGAGCGCGCCCAGGCTGTCGAGCTCCCCGGCCAGGTGAAGCGGCATCTTTGCCAGCGACGTCTCCTTGCCGCAGCAAAGCGTCATCAGGACGTAAGTGAGCGCCAATATGACACCGCCCGCAAAACCCCCGCCCGGTGTGATATGTCCGAACAGTATAATGTAAATACCGAAGAGGAAAACGATTCCCCTGAGCCATCTCGCGATGGTCGTCACTATCGGGGTCATCCCCCTGTTGGGCGTAAGGTCTACCATTCGTCAGCCTCCGGATCAGAGGGTTTCTTGCGAGCTTTCTTCCTGAGTATGGCAACGGCGCCCACGATCGAGGTGAAGAGCACGGTGGCCTCGCCGAGGGTGTCATAGGCCCTGTAATCGAGGAGCACAGCCGCCACGATGTTGGTGGCGCCCGTGTCCTTAAGGCCGCTCTCGAGATAGATCCTGGAAGGCGCATCCGCGATTCTGGCGATGACCGGGTCGCCGAATGACGGCAGCCCGTCGAATACCCTTATCGCGGCTAGGAAAATGACGACCAGGAGCGCCATCGTGACCAGATAGCCGAAGAACGCCCGGTTTCCGATGAACGTCTTCAGGCCGACTCTGAGCGTGGCCCTGATCAGGATCACGAGCACCAGGACTTCGACCACGATGGGCACGACCGCGACATCAGGCGCGCGAAGGTAAAAGAACGCGATGATGCTGCCGAAGCCGACCGCGGTCACCGAGATAACTGCGGCCAGGAGGTCCCTGGTTTCGATGGCGATAATCGCCCCCATTACCATGAACAGCAGTAAGACGCCTTGCAACTCAAGCATACGTTCACCTCAGCATAATGACTAAGAGTACCAGTAATCCGGCAAGCACCCATGTGAGATACTCCGGGAGAACACCGCTGTGTATCGCTCTAAGTGCTTTAACGAAGTAGAAGGAAATGCGCTGGCCGATATCATATGCGTCGAAGGCCTTTTTCATGGCCCATCTGTACATGGTGCTGAAGAAACCCATGCTCTCCACGGTTTCGTAGAAGTCTACGCCCGTGACGCGGACTTCCTCTCCGATCACCTCGCCGCCGATATACGCCGCGCTGGTCCTCGGCGTCCTGAAGGTGCCGGCGAGGTAGATGACGAAACCTATGAGCACGCCGAGCAATATGAGCAGCGTGGCCGCGACCGGGCTCCACAAGCCGAGCCATTCGGCCGGGTCTCCGATCGGCAGCACCTTGCTCACCGCCGGCAGCACCCAGATCCTCAAGGGAATGGCATAGGCGAATATACCGAATATGAGGCAGAGAAGCGAGAGCACGATCATGGGTATGAGCATCGCGCCGCCCGACTCCGCGGGCTTGTCTTTCCTTGCCCTCGCCCCGAGGAATACGGCGTGCAGGGCCTTCATGAAGCTCGCCAGCGTGAGAGCCGAGCCGAACATCGCCGCGGCGAGCCATACGACCCAGAGCCAGCCCCCGGCCTTGCCCATCTCGATGACGCCCTGGTAGACCATCCACTTGGAAACGAAACCGTTAAAAGGCGGGATGCCGGAAATCGCGAGCGCCGCGACGAGGAAGGCGAGGAAGGTGACCGGCATGAACTTGGCGAGCCCGCCGAGATCGTCCAGTTCCATCGTCTTCTCGCGGTTCTCCACCGAACCCGCGCATAGGAAGAGACAGCCCTTGTAAATGGCGTGGTTCAGCATATGGAAGAGCCCGCCGGCCACGCCTATGGGATTCAAGGTCCCTATCCCCAGGACCATGTAGCCGACCTGGGAGACGGCGTGATAGCCCAGGAGCCTCTTCAGGTTGTGCTGAACGAGGGCCATCAGAACGGCCGCGATTATGGTAAATGCCCCGACGATAAGCAGAACTAGCTGCATGCCGGGCGTGAGATTGAAAAGCGTAAGCGAAATGCGGGCGAGAAGATATATCCCGAGGAGCTTGTCTACAGACGCGGGGAGGTACGCGACAACCGGCACGTGAGCGTATTCCGCCGCATCCGGTATCCACGAGTGGAAAGGCATCGCCCCGGCCTTCGCGAAAGCCGCGCAGGCGAAGAGTATGAAGGCGAAAGCGCTGAGGCCGGTGATCGTCGGAATCTGCATCTGCGTGAGGCTCGTCGAGCCCGTCATCATCCATACGATGGCGACGGCAAGCACCATGAGGGCATCCGTTCCGCCGACCACTATCATGGTCTTCTTGGCGGCCGGGGACGCCGGGGCGCCTGCGACCTGGATGAGCATGTAGAGGGTAAACGCCAGGAAGCCCCAGAAAGCGAGCAGGAGCACCATGTCATTGGCGAGCACCGCTCCGTAGGCGGCGCCGAGGGTCATGAGCATGTACCCGTAATAGGGCTTGAGATCCATCTTGCCCCTCATGAATCCGAGGGAGTAGAGAATCATGACGACCCCGAAGAAGCCCACCCAGAGAAGAATGAAGGACGAAAGGGTATCGAGCCTGAAGATAGTGTACCCGTACCACCGCGTTTCCATAAACCCCTGGCGGAAAAGGTCGATCGTAAACCAGAACGTGACGAGAGCGACTACCAGTGACAGCCCCTCCTTCACGCCCTTCATCATATCGGGGATGATCTTTACGATCACACCGACCACTAGGGGAATAAGAACGGTGTAGACCATTAAGTCCATATTCTGTCCATCCTCGAGTTATATTTCTCCAAAAGCCTCTCAGTCTTCTGCCTTGAAAGCTTCAGAAGATCCTTCCCTGTCATTATCTTCTTTCCGCTGTCGGCGTCGATTACCGCCGCCCTCTCGGTGCAGCAGTAGCACGGGTCGATGGCGGCCAGCGTGATTGTAGCGTCCGAAACGGTGTAGCCGACGCAGGCCCTGTAGTTGGTGGGGACGTTCATGAAGCTGGGGGCCCTCACCTTGTACCTGATCGGTTTGTTGGTTCCGTCCGACCTGGTATAATGGAACACCTCTCCCCTCGGGGCCTCGTGATGCCCCATGCCCTCTCCCGGGGGTATTTCCTTGAGGTCGCAGTCGATGCCGTCATTCACTTCCCTAAGTTTATCGAGGCACTGCTTGCAGATATTGACCGACTCGACCATCTCGAGCACGCGGACGACGACCTTGTCGAATACGTCGCCGTTAGGCGTGCAAATGACTTCCCAGTCCACCTTGTCGTAGGCGGCATAGGGGTGATCTCTTCTCACGTCTATGCAGTAGTCGGAGGCCCTGGCAGTGGGGCCCAGCGCCCCGAGGTCCACGCAATCCTGCCTGGTGAGCACGCCGACGTCCTTGGTCCTCGCCTGAAGCACGGGGTCATCGAGAGCGACATCCCTGAACATGATGAGCTTCGTCGTAAGGTCGTCGAGCATCCGCATCGCTCCGGGGAAGTCCTCTTCGTAGAAGTCCCTTCTCACACCGCCGGGCTTGAACATGGCGTAGTGATTCCTGTTGCCGGTCATGAGCTCGAAGAGATCGAGCACCGGCTCGCGGTACTTCCAGGCCCACATCCACACCGTGTTGTATCCGAGGAAGTGGCCCGCCAGCCCCAGCCAGAGAAGGTGCGAGTGAATCCTCTCGAGTTCTCCCACGAACGTCCTTATGTACTTCGCCCTCTCGGGAACGTCCACGCCGCCCACGTCCTCAATTGCGTTGACGCTGGCGAAGGGGTGTGACGTTGAGCAGATCCCGCAAATCCTCTCGACCAGGAACGGCACCTGGTCGTAGGTAAGATCCTCAGCGAGCCTCTCTATGCCCCTGTGGTTGTAGCCTATTTCGATCTCGAGCTTCACGACCCTCTCGCCCTGCACGTGAAGCTTGAAGAACTCGGGCTCTTCCTGCAGCGGATGATACGGCCCGATCGGAATTATGGTCGTCTTAGCGGCAGCTTTATCACTCATTTTCCCCCAACCCCTCATAGTCGCGCCTGAGCGGGAACTTGCCCTCAGGCCAGTCGTCGGTAAGCAGCAGATGTCTCATGTCGGGATGATTCCTGAACTCGATGCCGAGAAGCTCCCACATCTCGCGCTCGATCCACTCGGCGGCGGGAACCCGCACTGCTATGGACTCCAGCGACGGCCTGTCGTGGTCCAGGACTACCCTAAGGTTAAGGATGTGATTAGCGTCGTCGAAGCAGAAGTGCCACAGGATTTCGAAGTTGGTCTCCATGTCCATTCCGGTGGCAATCGCGAGCCTTGCCCCAAGGCCCTTGTAAACGTGCTCTGCGATATCCGGGAACTTCCCCGGGTCGACGGTTACGTAAGTGCGCCTGGGGCTCTTCTCGTAAACGTCGACGATGGCGTCCCCGAACTTGGACTTTAACCCGTCAACTACCTCACCCATGACCGTTCTCCTATTTCTTGGCCGCGGCCAGCGTTGCCTCGATGAGCGCGACCACACCCATGATCATCGCCTCCGGTTTCGGTGGGCAGCCCGCTATATAGGCGTTGACCGGAACGACCTCATCGAGTGGCATCATCTGATTGTATGAAGGTGCGAACATTTCGCATGTGCACGCGCAGTTCCCCAGAGCTATCACGAAGCAGGGCTTTGGCGCCTGCTCTATCACTCTCTTCAGCCTGATTCTCGCCTTCCTGTTCATAGATCCTGTAACGAGTATGGCATCAGCGTGGCGCACGCTGCCGACCAGCTGGATGCCGAAGCGCTCGACGTCAAACCGCGGTGTGAGGAGATCGAGAATCTCGATGTCGCAGTTATTGCAGGGACTTGCGGCGAGATGAAAGACCCAGATTGACTTGGTAAGCGCCTTAAGCTTTAGACTCATGCCTCACCCCTCATAATCCAAGAAACGCCAGGATCAAGGCGATCACGGCGATCGGTGTAATCCTTGCCCAGAAGAATTTCATGATCTGGTCGATTCTGAGCCTCACGTTTGTATTTCGAATAAGCGTCATGAACAGAATCATGGCGATATAGATAAGTGCGGCGAAGAAGAGGTTAAGCCAGGTCTGCCGCCAGTTCACCGCGCCGACCCACAGCATCATGAGGAAGAGCGGCATGACGAACATCATCATCCACTGGCTGAGTTTAAAGAGCGCCAGGGCCGCTCCCGAGTATTCGATATAGGCCCCCGCCATAATCTCCGTCTCGGCTTCGGGGGCGTCGAACGGCACCTTCGCGAGCTTGGCCTGCATGCACAGGAAGGCCACAACGAAGGAGATGACCCCCGAGATGGACGCGATCACGGCTCCTTCCGTCCCCTGGTACGCGAGGATCTCGCCGAGCCGGATCGAGTTTCCCGCCTTGACCACGGGAACCAGGATCGCCAGTACGAACGGGAGCTCGTAGGAGAGGATGAGCTTCATCTCTCTCGAACCGCCGAGCGACGCGAGCGGGTTGCCTGAAGAGAAAGCGCCCAGTATCAGGGCCTGCGAAGGAATGGTCACAAGGTATATGACCACGATAAGGTCACCGACGAACGTCTCCGCGGGGAACACGATCGTCCGTATGAGCAGGGCGGCGACCACGGTAACGGATGCCAGCGAGACAAGGGGGGCCGCAAGAAACGTGAACTTCTGGGCTCCCTCCGGTATGATGACTTCCTTGATGAGGAGCTTAAGGAAGTCGTACCACGGCTGAAAAAACGGGGGCCCAACACGCCATTGCACCCGCGCGGTAATCTTCCTGTCGAACCAGTGGGCGAACATGCCCACCACAGCGGCAACCAAAAAACCTACGCCTAGGAAAACCACACCTTGGAGTACAGTAGTCATATCTTTCTGTTACCTCTTCCAGACCTCGGCCTTTACGACAAGATTGTCTCCGATTGCGTACAAGTTCTTTGACTCATCCGGCTCAATTTCAATGTACTTGATGGCCCCTTCCGGCTTACAGGTCCTCACGCAGAGGGGCTCCTCGCCCCCCTTGAGCCTGTGAACGCAGTAATCGCACATCGAGAGGCCGTATGGTATGGCCTCCGGATATATGGTGCCGAAAGGACATGCAATAGCGCAGGACTTGCAGCTTACGCAGCGCATGTTGTACCTGCGGAGCACACCGGTCGAGTCCTTCTCGAGCGCGTCCTTGGGGCAGGCCGCAATGCAGTTGCCCGACTCGCACTGCCGGCAGACAACTGCGTACGCCGCAAGTTCCAGCAAGGAAATCACCCCATCGTTTCCGGGGTGGAAGGGGTAGGAACACTCAGCCGTGCACTTCCCCTCGTTCTCACTACTTCCACAGACGTCAAGGTCAATGAATAGCTTCTTCAACTCACTGCCTCACGGTTCAGTCCCAGAGTGCGGGTTTGTCTTTAATAAGGTCGTAGGTAAGTACCGGGCCATCCTTGCAGACCATGTATTCGCCGAGCATGCAGTGGCCGCACTTACCTATACCACAGCTCATGTTCTTTTCCATTGACAGGTATATGGCCTCGTCGGGATAGCCTATCTCGATCAATCTGAAAGTCGCGAACTTCATCATTATGGGAGGGCCGCAGACCACGCCGACCGTGTTCTTCATGTCGAGACCGATGTTCTCGACAACGGTGGTCACAACGCCGACGTTGCCCTTCCAGCTGGCGTCGCCCTCATCCACGGTAAGGCGGATCTCCACCTTGTTGGGATCGATCCCGGGCCATTCCTTCTGAATGGCATCCTTGTAGACGATGTCGGCCGGCGTCCGGGCGCCGTAGCAGTAGAGGATCTTCTTGAAATCCCCGAGCCTCTCGGTAAGCGCAAGGAAGAGGGCCCTGAGGGGCGCGCCTCCCACGCCGCCGCCTACTATCAGAATCTCTTTGCCTTTCCATTTGTCCAGGGGGTACTCCGCGCCGAATGGTCCTCTCAGGCCGACCGTCTGCCCTTTTGTCATCTCGTGAAGCGCATCCGTCACCTTGCCGACCTTCATGACGGTGAAGTCGATCTTGCCCTTCTGGCTCGGTGAGGATGAGGGAGTGAACGGAGCCTCTCCGAGACCCGGGACCGTCATCTCCATGAACTGGCCGGCCTTGAACGGGATCTCCTCTTTGGGCGCCACCACGAACGTCTTGATCGTAGGGGTCTCGTCGATGACCTCGAGAATCTCGGCTTCAATGGGCGTATAAACGTTCTTCATACTTTGCATATTTCCTTCAGAACCTCTCTCATATCAATCTTGCCCGGACAAGCCACGATACACCTTCCACAACCCGTACAGCCCTCAAAACCATAGGTCTTGGGGAAATAATCCAGCTTATGATAATAGCGATGCCTGAACCTCTCCACGAGCCTCGGCCGCGGGTTGGCCCCGCCGCCCACCCTGGCGAAGTTCTTGTAGGCACAGGTGTCCCACATTTTGAGTCTCTTGTATTTGTCCTTGGCCTTCTCGTCATAGAGAAGGAAGCACTGGCACGTGGGGCATATGAAGAGGCACGCCCCGCACTCTACGCATGTCTCTACATTGCGCTCCCAGCCCGGGTCCTCGAAGGTCTTGGCCAGGCACTCCTGCCAGGAGGCGGAGGGCTTGAATTGCTTCGACTGCCCTTCGACTTTGGCCTGGGCTTCCTTGCGGATGGACTCGCGCTGGGACAGGTGATTGTCGGTGGCCGGCTTGAAGAGGCTCTTGTTGCCCTCTATGACTTCCTTGCCCTTGTCCGTGCCCACTTCGGCGACATAGCCGCCTTCAAGCCTGGTGAGGTTGATGTCGAACCCCTTCTCGCCATACGGCTTGACGCCCATAAGCGTGCAGAAACAGGTATCATACGGCTCGGTGCAGTCGAAACTGATCACGAGGCTCTTGGACCTCTTCTCCTCGTAGAACGGGTCCTTGAAATCGCCCTCGAGGAACACCCTGTCGAGGGCCTCTATGGCCCTGAGGTCGCAGGCGGCCGCTCCCAGAATGGTAAATGGCCTGGCCTCGTAGGTCTTCGCCTCTGCCGACGGGTATTCCGCCACCTCCTCCAGTATGGCAAAGAAGAAGGGCTTGAGCGGCTGGATGGCCCGGACGCCGGGATAATTGAACTCACCGGCTTCGGCATAGGGCTTGATCTTCACACAGTCTTCTTCGTCCCTGGTGGCGACGAACAGGTCGCCGCGCTTTTCGAGCCAGGAGAGGAAGGAAACGAAGTCGGAATCAGTGATAAAGAAGGCTTCCATACTTAGCTATCCCCTCTGGACATGCGCATAGTTATAGCGCACCAATCCACACGTGATTGAAAGGATTCTAAAGCATACGGACGGTTAGGATATACAGTCCGGGTCCCCTTGTCAACTGAAAAATCCTGAGGCAAAACCTCTGTATCCGCCTGATTCGATGGGCACCGGGTTCCCTCAGGCGGCCGACCCCGGTTTGGCAACGAAACCATGAAAAGATACCAGAACACTGATTTTTAATCAAGCTGAAAAGGGAAGCCAATGGGAAACGGCCGCGAAACGCGGCGACGGGGCCCGGCCACGAGGCCCAACGGCGAAGGAGCCTGCCATAAGCCCCCGCCATGTGCTGTAAACCACCGAAAACAGACAAGCCGAAACAGACAGATGAAAAGGGGACCGTTCAGGGCGAACGGTCCCCTTCACTTAAGGCTGTCCGGCCCGGGAGCCTACTGCAGCATCACCATCTTCTCGGTGGCGCTGAACTCCCCGGCGCTCATGCGGCAGAAGTACACGCCCCTGGCAACCTTGTCGCCCGCGCTGTCGCGGCCGTCCCAGGTTACCTGATGCGCGCCGGCTTCCGCCTGGCCGCTGTAGACCGTCTGTACCAGCCGGCCGTTTACATCATAGATATCTATCGATACGCTGGCCGCCTGGGGGGCGCTGTAACTTATGACCGCGGCGTCCCTGAACGGATTGGGCGATACCGGGCCGAGGGCGAAGCGCACGATTTCCGCTTCGTAGTGATGACCCTCTATGGCCGGTTCGGTCTCGTTCAGGAGCGCGCTCGTCAGCTCCACGCGTGTGGAAGCCACAGGCAGCGGCGTATGCTTCTTCTGAAGCGTGACCACGGCAACCGTGCCGTCGCCGCTGAAGGGCGACGAGCCCGCCATTGCGATCAGGAGGTTGCCGCTTTCGGCGTTATAGGCGGTCATCATGCCCGCTCCGAGACCGGAGCCGACCACCTGTGTCACGTCGAAGTCGCTGGCGTTGTAGGCGACCTCGAACTGGGTCGAGTAGACGGCGTCGGCGTTCCTGACCTTGACGGGAACTTCAACGTAGCCGTCGAAGTGCTTGGGCACACCCAGCTTGACCGTCGCCGTGGGAACGAGGGTGGTGGTCAGAACGGGCTTGCCCGACACGTTGCCCTTGATCAGGCCGACAATGCCGACTTTCATGTTCGGCGAGCAGTCTACCAGGCACCCGCCGCACGGGAACCTGTACCAGACCCAGGGATCCGGGCACGGGAATGCAGGAATCAGGCCGACTACGTATTGCAGTATGAGCGAGGCGTCATAAGCCGTGATCATGCCCGTACAGTTGACATCGGCCGCCACCTGCTGCGGGTAAACGTTGTATCCGCAGTGATTGAACACGCAATTGCTGAGGCCGTTCGTGCAGACAAGATACTGCAGAATCAGCGACGCGTCGTACGGCGTAACCAGCCTGCTCGGAAGCGCGCAATGCTCCACGTCGAAACAATAGTAGCAGTCGGGCGTGACGGGCTGGCCGTTATTGTCGAGAAGCGGATACAGGCACTCGAAGGCGAACAGGCCGTCGGTATCGGTGATGTCAGTCGCCACCGAACCGTGGCAATCCCAGAGATGGACGCGCGCGCCCGGGATGGGATACGGCATTATCCAGTCTCCGCACGGCTCCTGCTCGCACCACCAGTGCACCACCCGGCCGTAGATGTCGCAGTGGGGCACGCAGACCTCGCCGTTCGTGATGCACACGTTGAGCGGATCTTCCGGGTCGTAGAGATAGACTTCCTCGAACCGGATTTCGCAGCACATGCAGGGCTTGGCATTGGCGCTTACGTGGAACTTGAGGTAGAAGAGAACGCCCCCGCCCACGAGCGGCGTCGCGCCGGCCGCAGCTGCCGTAACGCAGTTGGGACCGCATGTTCCGCACTCGCCCAGGAACCATTGTGAGTTCTCGACGACCTCGCCGCCTTCACAGCCCTCGAACTGAATGAGCCCTGCGGGCAGCTCGCACCAGCAGATGGTCATTTCCATTGCCATTACGCCCCAGCCCGTAACGTCGGATATCAGGACCGGAACCATAATGTCTTCGCCGGGCATCCCCTTCACATTCCCTATGGACATGTGAATGCAATCATCCAGTGTGCCGCCGCTTTCAGCAGCATAAGCACCCGGGGCGAAGAGGAAGCTCACCACGATGAGCCCGGCAAGAAGAGTTGTCATTAGTCCTTTAGACATGTTTACTCCCCCTCCCTTAATTCTACGTTCTTTCAAAAGACAAAGGTTTAGAATCGACCTCCAGGCGGGATAGCATCGCAATTCCCACTTCACCTCCTTCCTTTGCCCCACGCTGTGGAGGTTGCTAAGAGCCTATATTACAGGTGTCTCCTCGGGTTATTGAGCCTTGCAGCCATACCCCGTATCGCACCGGGAATGCAGTATACCAGAATTATCAACCTTTGTCAAACAGGGTGTCAATCTTTTTGTCCGGGCGAATGCTGTCCACGATCGGCCCTAATCCCGTCATAAACCATGCCTTAGGCCAGGTGTGGGGCCGCCGGCTTCCCGGCGGCCCCGGCATCACTCCGAATACACTGTTTCTTACTGAAGTACCACTATCTTCTCTGTGGCGCTGAAATTGCCCGTGTGCATGCGGCAGAAATAGACGCCTCTCGCCACTCTTGACCCGCGGCTGTCGGTGCCGTCCCAGGCCACTTCATGCCGGCCTGCGTCGGCGGTGCCGCTGAAGACCGAGCGCACGACCTGGCCGTGCACATTATATATATCTATGGCCACCTCGGTCGCCCCGGGCGCGCTGAATGTAATCATAGTGCCCTGGCTGAACGGATTGGGCGAAACCGGTCCGAGCCGGAATTCCTCGGCGATGGGAATGGTCCCCCGCGTTATGATCTCGACCTCCGGTATGCCCTCATTCAACATGGCGGCCGCCAGGCTGGGCCGCAGCGTCGCCCCGGGCATCGACCCCGGAATCCTCTCCAGCCTGATTTTGGCAAGTCTGCCGCTCCCGGTGAAGCTCGTAGCCCTGGCCATCGCGGTGAAGACATGGCCGTCCTCTTCGCGCGCGCTCAGGAAGAAGCCGCTTCCCAAGCCCACGGGTATGACATCGACAAAGGAATAGCGCTCATTGTCGAAAGTCATCTCGAACTCGGCCGCGAACACGTCTGTGGCGTCCTCAACGAGGACCGGTATGTCGATATAGTCTCCCTGCGGTATGGCTGCGCCGAGTTTCATGTACGCCGTAGGCACCGCCAGCAACTCGCCGCCCCCGACCGGCGGACCCGACACGTCGCCCTTGAGAATCCCGACAAACTCAATGAATGCCGGACAGGTGAACGTGCAGCTTCCCGGGTCCATCACATAGTAGACCCACATATCGGGGCACGGGAACGTCGGCAGCATGCCTACGATGTACTGCAGTATAAGCGCGGCGTCGTAGGCGGTTATCACGCCGGTGCAGTTAACGTCAGCCGCGACCTGCTGCGGGTAAATGCCGCCGCCGTTGAGCGTGAAGTAGCAATCCTGCAGGCCGTCGGCGCAAACAAGATACTGCAGGATCAGCGAGGCGTCATACGCGGTTATCCAGCCGCGCGGAATAGCGCAGTAGTCGATGCCGACGCAGTAGTAGCAGTCCTGCCCGCCCTCTGCAGCCTGGACGTCAAGCGGGTCGAGGCACTGGAAACTGAAGTATCCCATATTGTCAGTGTATTCGCTGGCCACCGGACCGTGGCAATCCCAGAGGTGCACTCTGGCGCCCGGGAGCCCGAGCCCGCGGTACCAGCCCTCGCAGGGGTCGTAGAAGCAAAGCCAGTGCTTCAGCACGCCTATTACATCGCAATAATCTATGCAGACCACCCCGTTCTGTACGCATGCATTCAGCGGGTCCTCGGGGTCATAGAGCTTGACGTCCTCGAACATGATGTCGCAGCACATGCAGGGCTTTGCGTTTGCGCTTACATGGAACTTAAGGTAGAAAAGCGGACCGTTACCCATAAGCGGCATGGGGCTTGCGGCAGCGATGCTTATGCAATTTGGGGCGCATGGATTGCAGATGGGCGGCATCCAGCCCGAGTTCTCCATCACCGGGCCCGGCGCGCACTCCACGTACTGGAGAAGCCCGGCCGGGATATCGCACCAGCAGATCTCCATTTCAAAGGCGAGGATGCCCCAGCCCGTGACTTCTGAGATCACGACCGGCACGAAGATGTCGGTACCCGGCCTCGCGTCCTTGACACTGTAAACCGAGACATGAATACAATCATCGAGTTGTCCGCCGTTCTCACTCGAATAGGCCGGCGCTCCCATGGCCGACATCGCGAGAACGGAGACAATAAACAGTAAACCCAGTCTCCGTATCATTGTTCTGGTCCTCCTCAGGCGACTATGGATCGATTTGCATCTCTCAAAGGCAGGGTTAAGCACAAGACGGTGTGGGTCACCTCCTTTCCAAGCCCCACGTAAAAAAGGAGATACTAGTCTTACGGTGCCCGGAGGGCGTGTGAGCGCCCCCGGCGCCGAAATACTTTCGCACCAGGTTTGCAGTATATCAGAATTTATGCGCTTTGTCAAACGCAATAGATATAGTGCTAAAAATAAGGTTTATCAAAATAAGTGTGGTTCCGCCCCGCCCGGCTTCGCGGCCGGGTCCCTGGAGCAGGCACGACGTGGATCCGGCCCTACAGAGGAAGGAGCAAGACAGAAGAAGGGGGCATGCCCCGAGAACATGCCCCCTTAAGGCGCCCCAAATGAGCGCATTTAATCATAAACCTACTGGAGCAGCACCATCTTCTCGGTCGCGCTGAACTCTCCAGCACTCATGCGGCAGAAGTACACGCCCCTGGCAACCTTGTCGCCCGCGCTGTCGCGGCCGTCCCAGGTTACCTGATGCGCGCCGGCTTCCACCTGGCCGTTGTACACCGTCTGTACCAGCCTGCCGTTAACGTCATAGACGTCGATCGTCACGCTGGCCGCCTGGGGAGCGCTGTAGCTGATCACTGCAGCGTCCCTGAACGGGTTGGGCGATACCGGGCCCAGCGCGAAGCGAACGACCTCACCATCGTACTGATGGCCCTCTATCACGGGCTCGGCCTCATTGAGAAGCGCGCCCGTGATCTCCATGCGCGTTGAAGCGACAGGTATAGGCGTGTGCTTCTTCTGAAGCGTTACTTTCGCCACCTTGCCGCTGCCGCTGAAGGGCGATGAGCCCGCCATGGCGATCAGGAGGTTGCCGTTGTCGGCGTTGTATGCGGTCATCATGCCGCTACCCAGACCGACGCCAGTCACCTGCGTCACGTCGAAGTCGCCTGCGTTGTATTCGACTTCGAACTGCGTGGAGTATATGTTCTCCGCATTCTTAACCATCACGGGGACTTCCACGTAACCGTCGAAGTGCTCTGGAATACCCAGCTTGACCGTGGGCGTGGTCAACGCAAGTTTCCCGCCTCCGGCGTAGCAGTAACCCGAGACGTCGCCCTTGGGAACGCCGATGGCCCATACCGAGGTATGGCAGTCATATGTGCACCCATCGAAGCAGTCCATCCAGTACCATACCCAATTGGTCGGGCACGGGAATGCCGGAATCAACCCCACCACGAACTGCAGTATGAGCGACGCGTCATACGCCGTGATCATGCCGGTGCAGTTGACATCGGCTGCTACCTGCTGGGGGTAGACCATGCCTGGCTTGTCGCAATCGTCGCAGTAGTCGAAGGCGCAGCAGGTCAGATAGTCCATGCACACCAGGTACCTCAAGATAAGCGACGCGTCGAACGCATTGATCAGAGCGCGAGGAACCGCGCAATCATCGAGTTCGAGGCAGTAAGGGCAGGGCTGCAAGGTCTGGACGCCGTCCAGAGGATCGAGGCAGTCGAACATGAACAAGCCGTCAGAGTCCGTATATGTGCTGGCTATGGCCTCATCGCACTGCGAAAGGTGGACCCTCACACCCTCCTGAGGCATGTAATGGACATCCTCACAGGGGCCCTCCCTGCAGTACCAGGCGGTGATCTGGCCCTTGACCGAGCAGTAGTCTATGCAGACCTCGCCGCAATACGCGCATACGTTGAGCGGCTCTTCAGGATCGTAGAGATTGACTTCCTCGAAACACAGCTGGCAGCACATGCAGGGCTTGGCATTTGCGCTCACGTGGAAGTTGAGATAGAAGAGAACGCCCTCACCAATCAGTGGAGTTGCGCCGGCAGCCACCGCCGTCACGCAGTTGGGACCGCACATGCCGCAGGCTCCCAGCATCCAGCCGGAGCTAAGGACGACCTCGCCAGGGGAGCAGTCCGTGAACTGCAGGAGCCCTGCGGGAAGTTCGCACCAGCATATCTCCATATCGAAAGCCATTACACCCCAGCCGGTGACATTGGAGATAGTGACCGGCACCTGTATATCCTCACCAGGGTTGGCGATGACGTTGCCGATGTGGACATGGATGCAGTCGTCGAGCTGGCCCCCCGTTTCAGCCGCAAAGGCAGGTATGGCAACGCCACCCGCCACGAGCACGGCTGCCATAAGAACCAGAATTCGTCTCATTGTTGTATTTACCTCCTGTGGAAATGAAGCTCCTCTTGAGAATGACATGGGGAAGTAGTTCATCTCGCCTCCTTTCTTTGCCCCACGCGCAGTGGAATATATTAAACGCCTCTATGAGGCTTTACCACCAGCAGCGAACTGGAAGCCCCGCTAAATCGCCCCGTATCTTGCCCCGGTTGCCTCTCGCAACTTGCGCGTGCAGTATATCAGAAGAATGTTTCCTTGTCAAATGTCTTCTGATAAGAAACGCAGTATAGCTGAATCCGTCCCGGGCCCGCGTTCGCGGGCACTTCCGGCCGGCACATGCCGAGCGAGATAATTACGAAGATATAAAGGAAGGGGCATGCCCCTGGGAACATGCCCCTTATAAACGCCCCACTAGGCGCGTTGAATCCTCTATCTACTGGAGTAACACCATCTTCTCGGTGGCGCTGAACTCTCCAGCACTCATGCGGCAGAAGTACACGCCTCTGGCTACCCTGGATCCGGAGGTGTCTTTACCGTCCCAGGTAACCTGATGCGCGCCGGCTTCCACCTGGCCGCTGTATACCGTCTGTACCAGCCGCCCGTTCACGTCATAGACGCCGATCGATACGCTCGCCGCCTTCGGAGCGCTGTAACTTATGACAGCAGCGTCCCTGAACGGGTTAGGCGATACCGGGCCCAGCGCGAAACGAACCACCTCGCCATCGTACTCATGGCCCTCGATCACCGGAGCGGTCTCGTTGAGGAGCGCGCTCGTCAGCTCCAAGCGCGTAGACGCCACGGGTATCGGCGTGTGCTTCTTCTGAAGCGTGACCGTGGCAACCGTGCCGTTGCCGCTGAAGGGCGTGGAGCCCGCCATGGCGATCAGCAAATTGCCGTTGTCGGCGTTGTAAGCCGTCATCATGCCCGCTCCGAGGCCCGAGCCGCGCACCTGCGTCACGTCGAAGTCACCCGCATTGTAGGTGACCTCGAACTGGGTCGAGTAGACATTGTCCGCATGTTTGACCTTGACGGGAACTTCCACGTAGCCGTCGAAGTGCTTGGGCACGCCCAGCTTGACCGTCGAGGTCGCAGCCAGCGTGGGGGTCTCGTCCGGGCGGTAACACATGCCCGATACGTCGCCCTTGAGTATGCCCAAGAAGAAGAAATACGCCGGGCAGACTTCCTGGCACTCATCGCAGAAGATTATGGGTTCCCAGACCCACGGGTCGGGGCACGGGAACGCGGGAATCAGGCCGACTACATACTGGAGGATGAGCGACGCGTCATACGCCGTGATCACGCTAGTGCAGTTGACGTCGGCCGCGATCCTCTGCGGGTACACCATGCCTCCCCCCAGACTCGGGTCATTGCAGTACGGGAAGGCGCAGCAGTCGAGCTGTTCGGTGCACACCAGGTACTGGAGAATGAGGGCCGCGTCGAACGGGTTGATCCATTCACGCGGAATGGGGCAGTAGTCCACGGTCATGCAGTAGCCGCAATCGATAAGGCCGCCGTCGTTGTTGTGCAGTGGCTCGAGGCACTCAAACGCGACAAGGCCCCGCGCGTCGGTGTAATCGGTGGCGATGGGCTCGCCGCAGCGCGAGACATGGGCCCTCACACCCGGAAGCGGGTATTCGAAGCGGACTTCGCCGCAGTCGCCGTAAGTGCACCACCATGTGAAGGTGGCCCCGTAGACGTCGCAGTGCTCGATGCAGATCTCGCCGTCCCTCCAGCAGACATTGAGCGGGTCCTCGGGATCATACAAATTGATCTCGGTGAACCATATGTCGCAGCACATGCAAGGCTTGGCGTTGGCGCTCACGTGGAAATAGAGATAGAAGAGCGGTCCCGATCCGTTGAGCGGGACGGCGCCGGCGCCGGCCACGCTGATGCAATTCGGGCCGCAGGCCCCGCATGAAATGGACCAGTTGGCGTCGTGCATCATCATACCGGGCTTGCATCCCACATACTGGAGAAGGCCCGCAGGCAGCTCGCACCAGCATATCTCCACTTCAAACGCCATCACGCCCCATCCGGTCACATCAGAGATGTACACCGGGACGGTTATGTCCTCGCCGGGATTGGCCGTCAGAGACGGGATGTTCATATGGAGACAGTCATCCAGCGTCCCGCCGCTCTCGGCGGAGTACGCGGGCAGAGCAAAGCTCACCGCGATTACCACCGCAGCGAGCAGAAGGGCTGATCTCCTTTGCATTGTTGTCAAACCTCCTACTTAAACAGAATACCGTCGGCGTGTACTCCCCAGGGGGATACTGCTGAGTGACTCGCCTCCTTTCTTTGCCCCACACGATTGAGGAGTTATTGAGTGTCTTTTGCGAGACCGGGCAATACGGGACTGCCGCAGTCCCATATCTCCGGCTCTCGCAACGAATTGCAGTATATCAGAAACTATAAACTTTGTCAAATTATTTGATATAGGCTGCTTTCATGAGATTTACCACATGGGATGCGCGGACAAAAGAGGGGGGCATGCCCCCTGGGACCATGCCCCCTCGGACGCGCCGTAACGGCACGCTTGGAAATGTCCTATTTAAGCAATACCACCTTCTCGGTGGCGCTGAACTCGCCGGCGTTCATGCGACAGAAGTAGACGCCCCTGGCCACCCTGACGCCGTTTTCGTCCCGGCCGTCCCAGGTCACCTGATGGGTGCCGGCGCTGACCCCGCCGCTTCGCAGGGCGCGTATGAGGCGGCCATTCACATCGTAGATACCGATTGAGAGGCCCGAGCTCGAAGGCGCGCTGTAGGCGATAACGGCGTCGTCGGTGAACGGGTTGGGCGATATAGGCCCGAGCCCGAACCGCACGATTTCCGCGTCGCGCGGCTTCTTGTCGATGGCTGGCGCCGTCTCATTCAAGAGAGCGCTTGCCATCTCCATGCGCGTGGAGGCCGTCGGTATGGGCGCATGCTTCTTCTTGAGCCGTATCACGGCTATGTCGCCGTTTCCGCTGAAGCTCGATGAGCTAGCCATGGCCACGAGCAGGCTGCCGCCGTCGGCGTTGAACGCCGACAGGAAGCCGCTGGCGGGCCCCGCCGTCTCGACGCTTATGACGGCGAAGTCCCTTTCATTATAAGTCACTTCGAACTGCGCCGAGTGAATGTCAGTCGCGTTTTTCACGCTGACGGGCACGTCGACATAATCGCCGAAGTGCCTCGGAATCCCCAGCTCGATCTCGGGCGAGGCTCCCGTGAGAACCGGGGCATCACGATAGCAGTATCCCGATACGTCGCCCTTGAGGACCCCTGTTATTCCAAAGCCGGCCGGGCAGTAATGCTCGCAATTCCGGCAGAGCGCGAAGTACCAGCTCCACATGTCCGGGCACGGGAATGCCGGGATGAGGCCCACTACATACTGCAGAATGAGGGACGCGTCATAGGCGGTGATAACATCCGTGCAGTTCACGTCCGCAGCCACCATCTGCGGGTACACCCAGTCGCCGCACTGGAAGATGGGGCAGCACATGAGGTCGTCCAAGCACACGAGATACTTGAGTACGATGGCGGCGTCGAATGCCGTAATCAGGCCGCGCGGCACCGCGCAGTAGTCTATCTCGACGCAGTAGGGACAGACTTCTTTCTCGCCCGGGATGGGAAGGGGCGGCATGCATTCGAACAGGAACTTGCCCGCATCGTCGGTGTAAGTAGTGGCGACGGGTTCATCACACTGGTACAGGTGCACGCGGACCCCGGGGAGCGGCGTAGTGCGGAACAGGTCGCCGCAGCCATCGTAGGCGCAGTACCAGGCCATGATGGTCCCGCTGATGTCGCACCAGTCTATGCAGACCTCGCCTCCGCTGCCACAGACATTGAGCGGGTCTTCCGGATCGTACAGGTTGACCTCCTCGAACCACAGTTCACAACACATGCACGGCTTGGCGTTGGCGCTTATATGGAAGTCGAGATATAACAGCACGCCGCTGCCTTCCAGGGCAAAAGCGCCGGCGTCCGCAATATCCACACAGTTGGGCCCGCATTGACCGCAGACGGGCGGCCCCCAGCCCACAGCATTGGTAAGAATTTCGCCGGGCCTGCATCGCACGTACTGGAGAAGCCCCGCCGGGAGTTCGCACCAGCATATCTCCAGCTCGAAGGCCATTACGCCCCAGCCGGTCACGTCCGAAAGGTAAACCGGCACGGAGATGTCCTCGCCCGGGTCGGCGATGATGTCGCCTATACGTATGGAAATGCAATCATCCAGCTTGCCGCCGGTCTCAGCCGAGAACGCGGGCGCAGCCAGACCGACGGCGAGAAGAACCGCGGCAAAGATAAGCGCTGATCTGCGCAGCATTGTCTTTCTACCTCCTCCTTGTTCTAACTACTGATTAGACAGACTTTGGTTGGCATGTGCTTCCCGCGGGGGTGCCGCATCCCCTCCTTTCTTTGCCCCACGCAAATGAGGAGTGAGTCTGAGTCTGCTCTTATGACCGGGAAGTAGACCCGTCCTTTGACCCCAAGCCCGGTCCTTTAAAACAGCGGCGGCAGTATATCAGATATAGTGAATTGTGTCAAAGTGGATATTTACGTAATTTAGCAAAAAATCCAGAAGTTTCCTGTGGGAAAATGAAAAGACTGCGAGGGGCATGCGCGTGGGTTGCATGCCCCCCGATGAATCCCCCGGCACCTGGGTGCCGGGGGACCACTAACCTCCATCTATACGCTCCGCCTACTTGAGAAGGACGATCTTCTCCGAGGCCCGGAATTCACCGGCGGCCATGCGCACGAAGTAGACTCCACGGGCCACCCTGTCGCCGGAGGAATCCGTGCCGTCCCAGCCCACGTTATGCGCCCCGGCCGAGATGTCCTCATCCACAAGCGTCCGGACGAGCTGCCCCGTCACGTCGTAGATGTCGATCTTGACCGCCGCCGTGGAAGGAAGACTGAACCTGATGTCGGTGCCCGTCGCGAACGGATTGGGCGACACCGGTCCGAGCGATACGAGACCGTGCACCTCTTCCTCCCAGTCCCTGTCCTTTATGGCGGCTTCGGGCACGCCCTCATTGAAGAGCGCCGAGTAGAGCTCCACCATGGGCTCCACGACAGGCATGGACATGTACTTCTTATCGAAAGTCAGCTTCACGAGCCTGCCGGAACCGTCCACGCATTCGTTGCCGGCTATCGCTACGTTGAGCGTGCCGGGAGAGGGCTCAAATGTCGCCACCATGAAGCCGTCCGCGACCCCAACGGCTTCGGCCACATTGAAATTCAGCGCGTCCGAATCGAACGTGACCACGAACTCGCCCGCGCAGATCGCAGCGCCGTTCTTTATCTTTATGACGAGCTCGACTTTGTCGCTGTAATGCGTGGGAACGTCGAGCCACACGGGCACCTGGTCGGGATCAGCCGGCGGCGGGGGCATAGGGCCCGAGACGTCGCCGAGAAGCACTCCCATGAAGTCTATCTGCTTGTTGCATTCCCAGTCGCAGTCCTGGCTGGGGATGAACTCCCAGAAGTAGCCGCAGGGCCACGAGTCTATGTACATTACCACGAACTGGAGAATTATGGAAGCGTCGTACGCGCCGAGTCCGCCCGCGCAGCTGACGTCGCCGGCCACCCTCTGAGGATAGACCGTGCCGCCGTCGGTTTCGAACGGGCAGTCCATGAGATCCAGCGCCCCAACGGTGTACTGCAGGATGAGCGAGGCGTCATACGCGCGGATATTCCCCGGGATGGGCGGGTGCTGGGCCGTCACGCACCACGGGCACTCATACTCCGGCGGCAGGCAGTCGAAGAGATAGTAGCCGTCCGAGTCGGTGACGCGCCCTCCCTGCGGAGTCCCGCACCAGTCGAGAATCACGTCGGCGCCTTCGATTGGATGCGTGCGCACGACTTCGCCGTTCTCCTCGCAGTACCAGTTGAAGACATAGCCCTCGACGCTGCATGCGGCTATGCATACCTCGCACTCGACCGAGCACACCGGCGCCTCGAACTGGCCGGCGGTGAGCGAAATGTCTCCGAAGGTGAGGCTGCAGCATTCGCAAGGAGCCGCACCCTCGTCAGGCATGAAGTGAAGCGTAAAGAGCGTATCCGAACCGCTGAGCGTAGTGCCATCGCTCGCGTGGAACGTTATGCAGTTCGGACCGGTGGACTCGCAGTAGAAACCCGTCCAGCCGGCGTTGTTGAGCACCGGGCCCGGTGTGCAGTCATAGAAGGTCATGAAGCCCGCGGGCTCGTCGCACCAGCAGACCTCGACGTCCACGCCGTCGATCCCCCAGTCGTCGAAGTCGCCCGCGAACACGGGAACGCTGATCATGGCGAACGGGTCGGCGTCATACACGCAACCGATCTCGAGGTCGATGCAGCCGCCGGGCAGCACCCTTATGCAGACGTTCTGCGTGGCGTATATTGCGCCGTCACCCACCGCGCAGATATCGAAGCAATAGAGCCCGGCGAGCGTTCCCGGCGGGACCGTTATGGTTATGTCGAAGTGAAGATCATGCGCCACGTCCAGCGTGATGTCATAATAGGCTGCCGGATTGACGTCGGTAAGCCAGGCGGCGTACTCGGGCTGGCAGACCTCCAGGGTCATGACGTCTATCTCGCTGAACTGCTCGCTGATGATACCCGCTATATAGGAAGGCAGGTCCTCGCCGCCGGGAACCGTGCCGTCAGGGTTGACTTCAAAGGACGCTCCGCCGGTCCTCTTGGCCCAGCAGTTCCAGAGGTTCAGGGTGGTCGGAGAGAGACCGTTGTACATGGCAAGTAGTAAAATGTCCTGGAGGGCCATATCGGTGATGACATCCAGGATCTCCAGGTCGTCCGCCGTTCCGGCGACCTCGTCGCGGCCGGGATCTATACCCGTGGTGCCGCTGCCCCCGATGCAGCGCCTGTAGTCGCAGTCATGCGGCACATTGTCTCCCCAGAGGATCACCATCTTGGTGGAGCCGTCACGCCAGCCCACGGTGGCGTCAGCCGTGGCCTCGTAAAGCACCCGGGCGTATGATTCGGGCCCGTCGGCCCCGTCGCCCAGGGTCAGGCCGTTTATCGCGCCATGCACGGCCATTAGGTCGCCCGTTAGCGGCTGGTTGAGCCTGTAGGGCGAATCTCCGACATCGGGGTTGCCATAAGCCTCGGCGTAGCCGCAGTAGTCGTAGAATGCCGGGTAGTCCTGATGCGACATGACACCGAAATAAGTGTCGGGAATGAGAGCCCTCACCGAATCCATGATGGCGGACGCGTTGTTCTTAACCTCTGCGATAGCGTTCCCCATGCTGCCGGTGACGTCGAAGGAGAATATAATGTCACCTTTAGCCGGAGCCACATCCGGCGGCAGGTGGAGGATCTTGTGCTCCTCCACCGACTGCCCGGCCTGAAGCGTCGCCCTCAATGTGTCGGGCGTCAGGGTCGCCTGGTCGGCGACCTGGCTCGGGAGGTAGGCGTGTTCGTGATACTGGCGGGCGGGCAAATTGGCCCGGTAACCGACGAATTCCCCCTGGCCGTAACTGTCCTCGTCCACGAAGTCCTTTTTGCCCTCGATGGCGGAAGTGCCGGACGGCACCGTCGCCACAAGAGCTAAAAGAAGCAGGGCTATAACCAAGGCGTGGCGTCTCATGGAGAGCGCTCCTTTCCTGTTCCGGAACGCAGGAAAACTGGATCGCGCAGCAGCTCCTCCCACCGTCTCATGCGCCCCGATTGCGAAGTAGCAGAAATCGTATGCACAGGGGCATACGACCCCCATATTGGCAGCGTATTGTATCATGATTGAGATGAGGATGTCAATATATTGTACGAAACCTAACAATATAATAATTCGGCCCATTTCCGGACTGCCATGACCCAGCTAAGTCCATTGAAAATAAGGCGGCAGGGGTGCAGGCAGCAATTGATGCCGTTTCCTTATGGGAAAGTGGAATTATGGCGATGAGAACGTAATCCATGCGGACGCAAGCGAAAGCCCGCCCTTTACTTCAGGATGCAGACTTTACCGCTGTATTGCTTCTCGCCCGACGTCAGCTTGTAGAAGTAAACCCCGCCGGAGACGGCGCCGCCTCCAGAGTTCCTGCCTTCCCAGGTGAAAGCTACGGCGTCGTCCGCCGCGGCGGGCCGCACCGAGGCCACGAACCTGCCGAAAGCATCGTATATCTCGAGGCGCGAGTCATGCGTATCCGCGTCAGCCAGATGCCAGCGCACGGAAGTGGAGGACAGCCTTTCAAGTCTCACCGGGCCGCCCGAGTCTCCGCGGACCGGCTCGACACCGGCGGAGCCGATGAATAGCCACCCGCCGTCGGGGACCGCGCCGGGCACGCCCTCATTCAACACGAAGTCATGCAGGTCGAGGTATATGCCCGAGTCGGCAGGCGCCGTGGCCAGCACTTCCAGGCCTATGAGAACGAACAGCCCCTCGCCTGAGAGCGGCTCAACCCCGGCCGACGCAACCCTGAGGGAGTCCTCTCCCTCTCTTATATGCCAAGCCGGGCCCAGCCATGGGGGCACGTCCGTGATCGAGCCGTCGTTTGACACGTCGACTATCTTCACGAACGCTGAATCATAGGACATGATGAACTGGTAGGAATAGACATTGGAGTCCGTCAGGTCGGATGACCATACGGGAATATACAGCGTTTCGCCCCGGGCGGCCGTAGTATCGGGCATTGACATCTCTATCGCGCCTGCCCCTGTGGCAGCGACAAGCAATCCTGCCGCAAACAAACCCGCTAGAACTTCTTTTCTCAAAGACATATGCATCCTCCCGTGTACGGCCCTCCAGCGCCCCGCCCGGTCGTTCAATGCGGCTCTCTTCATTTCTCATCAAGGTTACCAGAAAACCCGCAGCAAATCAACTCATATGGCGGACTCGGGAAGAAGGCTCCGGGGAAAAGCAAGGGGGGCAGGTCCCTCAGGAACCTGCCCCCAGGGGTCTACGAACAGAGCCAGCTATTTAATGAACACGAGCTTCTCGGTGGCCGAGAACGCGCCTGCTTCCATTCTGCAGAAGTAGACTCCGCGGGCCACCCTGGCGCCGGAGTCGTCGCGGCCGTCCCAGCCTATCTGGTGATAGCCCGCTTCGACACCGCCGTTCATCACCGTCCGCACGGCCTGGCCGTTCACGTTGAAGATCTTGATCGCAACGCGCGAAGCCTGCGGAGCGCTGAAACCGATCACCGTCCCGTCCGCAAACGGATTGGGCGCCACGGGGCCGAGCGAGAATCGCACGATCTCGCCGTCATAGGAATGCCCGTCGATGACGGCCGGCGGATCGCCCTCGTTGAACAGGGCCTCGTTGAGCGTAAGTTCGGTATGCGCTATCGGCACGCGATGGTCCTTCTTCTTGAACGTCACCAGCGCGATCCTGCCGCTGCCGCTGAAGCTCATGAAGCCCGCGAGCGCTACTTTTATGGAGCCGCCCAGGTCATTGTAGACGCAGCTATACGAACCGGCCATGCCTGCCGGGACCACAGACTCCACCGTGAGCTTCGATTCGTCGTAGGCGAGCATGAACTCTATCGAGAATATCTCGAGAGCGTTTCTCACCTTGATTGGCACTTCGACATAGCCGACATCGCCATTGTAGTAATGCCTCGGTATTCCGACCTTGATGTGCGCGTCCTCCAGCACCGGGTCGGGCATCGGGCCCGAAACATCGCCCTTCAAGACCGCGATGAAGTCGAGGGCGTCCGGGCAGCCCGGCGTGCAGATCATATCCGGCACGAAGACAAACTCGTCGCAGCACGCGAAGTCGGTAATAAGGCCGACGACATACTGCAGAATCAGGGTGGCGTCCATCTCCTGCAGAGTTTCCGTGCAGTTGACGTCGCCCGCGATCCTCTGCGGGTAGGACGTGCCGTAGCGGTGCGCGAATGGGCACTTGTCCAGATTGTGAACGCTGTTTAGATACCTGAGAACGAGCGACGCGTCATAGGCCGTTATCCAGCCTTCCGGCATCTCGACGTCAACCGGGGTGACGCAGTACTCACACCATTCCCTGTCCAGCGAATTGTCGATGTTGTTGAGAGGCGCCAGGCAGTCGAACTGGTAGTAGCCCGTCTCGTCGGTATAGGCCGTTGCAAGCGGATCGCCGAGTTCGGGAATCCCGCACCACATATCGATGATGAGCTCGACATCCAACAGCGGGTCTGTGAGAACAGGGCCTTCAGTGCAGTACCAGTTGTGGACATAGCCGTCAATCGCGCAATTCTCGAGACAGACAGAGCCGTCCACGGGGCATATCTCAATGAATTGGGAATTATCGAAGTTGACCGACGCGAAAATGACGTCGCAGCAGTCGCACGGGTCGGCGTCCTGAGCTATGAGGAAGTCGATGAAGAAGAGCGTTCCGCTTCCTATGAGCGCCTTCTCGGACTTGGCCACGAAGCTCAGGCAGTTTCTCCCCGTTCCGGTCGCGTTGACTTCGAGGTCGTTCTCGCTCATCATCGAACCCGGGGCGAAGCCCG
The DNA here is from genome assembly GCA_050125095.1 of bacterium. Classification (GTDB taxonomy): domain Bacteria; phylum Arandabacterota; class Arandabacteria; order Arandabacterales; family JALGWA01; genus JALGWA01. The sequence continues at coordinate 9,092 of JASFEA010000005.1, read as the reverse complement.
CAAGCGAAATTGCCGATTCCTTCTCGGCGCACCAGCATATGTCTATGTCGACAAGGTGAATCCCCCAGCCGTCGGTCTCCTGCATGGTGACGGGGACGCGGACGATCTCGCCGGCGTTGCCCGTCGCGTCTCCGATGCCTATGTCAAAGCACTCGTCCGGCCTCACGTGAATGCACACGTTCTGCTTGGCGTAGACGGCGGCATCGCCCACCGCGCATATCTCGAAGCAGTAGTCGCCGGGCTCGGTGAACTCAGGCACCTGAAGCGTTATGGTGAACTCGAAACACTTGTCATCGTCCAGCACCACGTCTTCATACGCATCCGGGTCCACGTCGACCAGCCATTCGTCGAAGTCGGGATCGCATGCCTCGAGAGTGAGGTAGTGGATCTCCCTGAACTGCTGGCCGATCACGTCGACGACGAAATCGGCAATGTCGGCGTCGCCCACGACCGTGCCGTCGGTATTGAGCTCGAATGCCGCGCCGCCTGTTCTCTTGGCCAGGCAGTTCCACAGCTTGAGCTTGTTCATGGAAAGACCGCTGTACATCGAGATCAGCGTTATCCTGGCGTCATCCATTGCATTGATGACGTCGAGGATCTCGAGATCGTCGCCATTGCCCGCAATGCCGTCGGGGCCCGGATCGGGGCCCGTCGTGCCGGGAAGCCCATTGCAGTCGCCGTAGTTGCAGTCATGGGGAACATTGTCTCCCCACTGCAGCACGATCTTCTTGGCGTCACGGCGCCAGCCGATCCCTTCGTCGGTGCAGGCCGCGTGAAGCGCCCGGCTGTAGGATTCCGGGGCGTCCGAGCCGTCGCCCAGCGACAGCCCGTTGATGGTGCCGTGCACGGAGGAGAGGCTCGACGTCAGCGGTATATTGAGCGAGTATGGCGTATCGCCGTCCGCCGGATCGCCGTACTGGGCGCCATAGCCGCAACCGCTGTATGAGCCCGGATAGTCCTTATGCGAGATCACCCCGAAGTAGGTGTCGGGCACCATCGCCCTCACGCCTTCCATTATTTCGATGGCGTTCTTCTTGACCTCTTCAAGCTCGCCCCCCATGCTCCCGGTGAGGTCGAAGCATATAAGTATGTCCGCCTTCGTGGGGAGCTCGTCCTTGGGGATGCACAGCAGCTTCTGCTCTACGAATGTCTCGCCCGGACTCAGCCATACGTCCAGTGACTCGGGAGTGAGGGTCGCCCCCAGAGGAACGCCCCCGAGCACGGGCGCGGGCCGGTAGTCCGGATAAGCCCTCATGGGCACCGTCGGGCAGAACCCGTTTCCATCCGGCTGGTACTCCGCTACCTGGTCATTGGTAGCCTCAGTGGCGAGTATCCCTATCGCGGAGACCGCCACGACCGAGAGCACGACCAGGGTATACAGGTATACCCTGCCAAAAGTACTCCGCTTCATTGTCCCTTCTCCTTTCCACAACACAGGTGGTTAGCCGACCGAAGCGCAAGCGGCATGTGGTCAGTACACGCCGTCATTAGCAACTTCCGATCGTTACACCTCCTCGTTCGTGAAATTGTCGGCAGTTCCCGCTTTGCTGACCTGACTTCTCACTTCGCCAGAATATGCAAAAATCTCATAATCTATTCGATTTTCGGCACTTCCGTGTGGGGTACCGCTCGCAGCGGAAATCCTGCTCCACTACTTCCAACAAATAAATTTTATCACAAGCATTGAGATATGTCAACTGAATGGGGTATATCAAAAAGCATGGGATATAAAATAATTCACCCCGGGCGGGGCGATATATTCATAATCCACTACGGGGCAACGAATTAGGCCAGAAATAGGGGAAAAGCGGAACCGGGGCTCCAGGTCTTACCCTTAGAACCCCGGTCCACCAAAGTGCAACTTCCTTGTTGCTACTTCAAATCCACTTCAAAACTAATTCAAGAGGACGACCTTCTCAGTGGCCGAGAAGCCCATCGATTCCATCCTGGCGAAGTAGACACCTCTCGCCACCCTTGCGCCTGCATCGTCGAGACCGTCCCAGGTTACCTGGTGGTCGCCGGCCGACGCCATGCCGCTGTGGAGCGTGCGCACGCGCTGACCGCTTACATTATATATGGCCAGCGATACGTTCGCCTCCTGGGGCAGGCTGAAGTTGAGAGCCGTCTGCTTCGTGAACGGGTTGGGCGTCGCCGGAGCGAGCCCGATGCCCCAGATCTCCCTGCCCGTGCTGTGCTGCACGATGGTCATCTCGGGATTGCCCTCGTTGAACATGCCGTCCACGAGCTCCACGCGCGGGCTGGCCGTCGGAACGTGCGGCCGCAGCTTCTGCAGGGTGATCATGCACACTCTGCCCGTGCCGTTTATGGGCGACGCGCCGGCCATGGCGATCAGGAGGTCGTTGCCCTGAACGTTGAAGCCGGCCATGAAGCCGCTTGCTATACCGGCCGGGGCCACATCTACCACCAGGAACTCGTTTGAGTTGAACTGGAGGTCCAGCTCAATTGAGAACACATTGGTCGCTCCCTCAACACGGATGGGCACTTCGACCTTGTCGTCATAATGCCTCGGGATTCCGACCTTCGCCTTAGCCGCGTCGGCCGCCTCGAGCGTCGAGGCCATCGGCCCGGACACGTCCCCGATCAGTACTCCGACCCAGTCGAAGTCATGCGGGCACTCCTCCGTGCAATTGCTGCAGTCGTCGAGTAAGAACCATGCCCACGGATCGGGGCAAGGGAACGCGGGTATCGCGCCGATGACGTACTGCAGAATGAGCGAGGCGTCGTAAGCCGTAATGTCACCCGAGCAGCTCGTGTTGGCCGCAATCTTCTGCGGGTAGACCGTCTGCGCGCTAAGCAGGCCCTGGTCGACGCAGATATCGAACGCGCACATGTCGAGCGGGTACTCGCACACCACGTACTGCAGAATGAGCGAGGCGTCGAATGCAGTAATCGCGCGGATCGGTATAGGGCAGTAGTCTATGTCCACGCAATAGAAGCAATCTTCAAGCGGCTCAAGCGGGCCGAAGCTGTATCTGCCGTCGCCGCCCGTGTACTGGGTCATGAGCGCGCCATTGCAGTCCGAAAGGTGCATCCTCGCGCCCTGAACCGGCCAGTAGCGCTCCCAGCCGCAGCACGGGTCGTACCTGCAGTACCAGAAGTACACCGAGCCGCCTATGCTGCAGTTCTCGATGCAGACCCAGCCGCATTCGGTGCAGACCTCGAGCGGCGTTTCGGGATCGTAAATAAGGGCCTCTTCGATGCAGATCTCGCAACACATGCCCGGCTTGGCGTTGTCGCTGATGTGGAAATTGAGGTAGAACAGGACGCCTCCGCCCTGTAGCGGCATTCCGCCCGCCCCTGCAACGCTTATGCAGAACGGCGCGCATTCGCCGCAAGCGGGGTCCATCCAATATGAATTCACCATGACCTCGCCGGCCTCGCAGCCCTCGTACTGGATGAGGCCCACGGGGACGTCGCACCAGCAAATCGTCATCTCGAAGGCCATGATGTCCCAGCCCGTAATGTCCTCGATATACACGGGCACCTGGATGTCATCCCCTGCTTCGCCCCAGACCTCGCCGACATTGATATGTATGCAGTCCTCATACTCCCTGACCGTTATACATACCTGCTGCGTGGCGTAGGTCACGCCGTCGCCGTCGGCGCAGATATCGAAGCAGTACTCCCCTTCCGGCGTGCCCTCGGGCACTTTGATCTCGATCGTGAACGCGAAGTTCTGGGGAGTGTCGAGTTCGAGATCCGTATAGGACGGCGGGACAACGCTGATGAGCCAGCCGTCATAGGCCGGATCGCAGGCAATGAGCGTTAGCATGTCGATGTGGCCGAACTCCTGGCCTATTGCGTCTGCTATATACTCCGCCAGGTTGAACTCGCCCGGCACGCTGCCGTCCGGGTTGAGCCTGAAGGCCTGGCAGCCTGTCAAGGCCGCCCAGCAGTCCCACTCATTGAACTCGTTGTCGCTGATGCCGCTGTAGACGGGAATGAGACAGACATTGTTGGCGGCGAGCTGATTTACGGCGTCCATGATAAAGACATCGTCGGCGTCATCCAAAGTCTCGTTCCTGCCCGGGTCGCGCCCCGTGGTCCTGGTGCCGCCGGTGCAGTCATAGACGTCGCAGTCATGCGGGACGTTGTCGCCGAACTGCACCACGAATTTCTTGGCCCCGCCGCGCCAGCCGATGTTTGCGCCGTCGCTGATGCACTCGTCGAGGCATCTGGCATAGGACTCGGGATCGTCCACGCCCGAGCCCATCGTCAGCGCGTTGACAGCGGTCTGTACGCTGGTCAGGTCAGAAGTAAGGGCCTGGTCGAGGCTGTAAGGGTAGTCGCCTGTCATGCCGTACGTATCGGCGTACTGACAGAAGCTGAATGCCCCGTCGTAGTCCATGTGGGAAATCACGGCGAAGTAGGAGTCGGGGACCAACGCCCTGATCTCAGTCATTATGTCAATGACCTGGACCTTGATGCTGTCGATCTCATCCGTCATGCTCCCCGTCAAATCCAGAATGAATACGATGTCCGCCTTCGGGGGAACGGGGTACTCCGGCATGTAGAGATTCTTGTTCTCCGTGAATGACTCGCCGGCCTGGAGAGTCACATGAATCTCCGCGGGCGTGAGCTCGGGCGTGCCGTTGAATGCCGCTTCAGGCGGGTTATAGGGCGGGAAATCCCTTTCGGGCACTATGGCCCGGTAGCCCACGTGTTCCGTGGTGTTCATATTGTCTTCCAGGCCCGGAATATCGCCTGCGACCAAGGGAAGCGCCCCCAACAACCCGGCCATCACGAGCATCACGCAGATAAGCTTGATGCTGCGAACTTCCATGCTCATCACTCCTCCTTATGGTTGGTAAAGCGTTATTGGTTTACCACTGCATGCGGACGGCCGCATGCAACTGCTCCACACCACCTCCTTTCACAAAGTGGACTTTAGTTCTGGATACAGAGCTCCATCCTTGGATATACAGGTCCCCATTCGGATTACCAGGTCAGGTAGGATCCTCTTGAAGTACGAAATCCTGTGTTCATAACAAGATTGCAGGGGATACAAAACATAGCCCCCTTTTTCGCACCTCCATGTGCTTCCGTTTCCGTAGACTACGCTGCTATAGCGCCCCAACTGCATATTGCTCGCAGGCGGGGACAGTTTAGCACCGGCTTTGAGACATGTCAACATAATTCCCATATTATGGGGTCAGGTCTGAAAATGCACAAAAACCAGGGGTCAGGTCTGAAAACGCACAGCCCCCGCGGCGCCGGGCGCGCCACTCCAATCGCGCCGAAACCCGAATCGGGCCTTTGCCGCCGCCCCGCCACCCAGTACGTCGATTCCATCGATACCTCATAAATCCATGCGATATCCTGTGTGATCTTGAGGCATACCGCGCCACCGGATAATAATTGACGGGGCTGCGGGCGTCTGGTAACTCTGCATCAGGGGTCCTCGACCGAAGGACCCTGAGTCTGGAGCTGGAGACGTATTACTCCAGGGAAGGAGGCAGGCTGTGAGAAGTCTATTCTGTAAACCGGCCGCAGTGCTCCTGCTTACCGCAGCGGTGCTCGTATTCGCCGCGGAGGCCGGGGCGGGCCCCAACGATCATGACGGCGGGTTCTTCTTGAGACTCTCCGGTGGCTTCGGCTACGCCAGCTCGAAGGTCGAAATCGACGACATCAGCTTCCAGCTCTCGGGTCTGACCGGTGACGTCAATTTCGCAATCGGCGGAATCGTGACGCCCAACCTGGCGCTGCATGCCACGCTGTGGGGCTGGACCACGAGCGACCCCGAGCTGGAAGTCTGCGAATCCGGGCATTGCGAGTCCGGGACGGTTGAGGAGGTTGACTTCGGCCTTACAGGCTTCGGTGGCGGCGTCACCTATTACTTCATGCCGTCCAACTTCTACATATCCGGATCGATTTGCGTCGCCAACCTGAGCCTGACCTACCAGGGCGCCACCGCGGAGAGCGAATACGGCCCTGCCATAGACATAACCGCAGGCAAAGAATGGTGGGTCAGTAGTAGCTGGGGCCTGGGGGTGGCAGGAGCATTCGGATACCACTGGATAGGCGAGGAGGCAATCACTGAAAAGTGGTCAGGACCGAGCTTTGCCGTCAGGTTCTCGGCCACCTATAACTGAGGCCGCTCGATTAAAGGACAGCGGGACCCGGGGGCGCGATCAAGCGTCCCCGGGTTCGAACATCTTGATCCGCGTTATGTCCTGAGCGACCTCGAGGCATCCCGCATAAGATCCGGCAGCATCGCGCGCCGCTATGTACCGGATGTGCAGGACCCGGCCGTCCACCTGCTTCACGAACTCGGCGACATCGATTCTGCCGCTCTTGAGATCGTCCAGAACGCGCTTCACGGCGGGGCGGCTTTTCTCGGGATGGCAGTCGATGACGCTGCCGCCGAGGATGTCCGGCGACCTCGTGAAAACCATGTCCCTGGGGCGGTTGTAATACCGGACGATTCCCTCCCCGTCCGCAAATGTTATCTCAAAAGGAAGCGCGCCGAACAGGCATTCGAGCTGCCCCGCGCTCAGAGAGCCGGTCTCAAGTTGTATCATGCGCTCGCCGCCTTTCTATCAAGATGGCCGCTATCTCAGACGGCCCCTATCACTTTCTTAAGTTTCTCCCCAACCTCAAGTCCCATGGGCTCGAGCGCGGGATTTCCCACGGCGGCCATCGAGGCCGCCGGATTTATGGCCGCGACCTCGGTCTCTCCCTCGGCTGTCACGCGCACGATAACGTTGCACGGCAGCATGAGCCCTATTCTCTCCTCGGCCTTGAGCGCCTCATAAGCATAGGGAGGATTGCAGGCACCGAGAATCCTGTAGTCTCTGAAATCCACGTCCAGTTTCTTCCTCAAGGTCGCCTTGACGTCGATCTCCGTGAGGACGCCGAAGCCCTCCTTCCCGAGCTCCTCGGTCACCCTGGCTATGGCCTCATCGAAAGACAGGGCGACCACCTTGCTGTAACAATAGTTCACCTGTATCACCTCCGGCTGTGATCGAATCCCAACATCTCCGCAACGAAAGACATCTCCTGAATACCGGCACGGAGAATCCGGCGGACGACACGCGCCCCACGCGACCCTGGCCGCAACATACCCGGACACATGGTTCAGCCTATCATATCATGAGCCCATGCAAAGGCTTTATGAGGGCATTGCGGCGGGATTGAATTCAACAGCGCACGGGCGGTTATGCGCTACTAGCTGACGGTCAAACGTTCGCCGGTCGGCATGAAGCTCTCGGCCACCTGCTCACCGGCGTGCATCTTCTTGTAGCGCTCGCAGTCGCAGTGCTCGCCGTGGCAGAAGGCCCACCTCAGGTAGTCGAGTTCGGGATTCGACCGGATGAGCTCGAACGCCTTGCAGTTTTCGCAATAAGGGCAACTCACTTGTGCCTTACTCCTCGACATTTAGGGACATATTGAGTAAATCGCCTGATATTCAAGCCGCCTTTAGCGGTGTTTTTCCTCTTCACTTTCATCTCTTGCGCGCCAGTATGCTGAGCATGCGATGGTCCGGCATGGGCATCACGTTCTCTTTGTCGCCGAATATCGCCGCAACCGCGAATCCTGCACGCCCGAGAACGTCAAGGAGCTCGTGCAGAGAGTAGATGCGCAGGGTGATCGCTTTGCGTTCGATCTTATTCCCTCCCTTGTGCACGAACAGCCACTCCGAGTTCATCCTGCTCGAGGCTGGGTCGAACTGCCTCCGCTCGAGCATGAAACCGTCCTTCAGCTCCATCCAGCTGTGAGGCTGGAAGTTCTTGATGAGCCAGTCCCTGTTAATCAAATCGATAATGAACTTGCCTCCCGGGCGCAAGGCTCTTGAGATCGCGCGAAGGGCCGCGATGTCGTCCTTCTCGTTCTCGAAATAGCCGAAACTCGTCCACATGAGCAGCGCCGCGTCGAATTCGCCGCGGTATGGCATCTTCCTCATGTCGCATTCCCTTAGCTCCAGCCTGAGCTTCCTCCGCTTCGCGCGCGCCGCGGCCATCTTAAGATAAGTGCGGCTGACATCGACACCCGTAACGCGATAGCCCCTGGCGGCGAGCTCGATGGAGTGGCGGCCAATGCCGCAGCAGACGTCCAGTATCTTCGCACGCTTCTTCGGCGCCAGGGCCTTCACGATGAAACGCACGTCCCTCAGTGTCCGGCTGCGCTTTATCCTGGGGAAGGCGTACTCTAGGAAATACTCGTCAAAGAAGGATTGCCACCACTCTGGCATTGCTGCTCCCACGCTGCGTTTTTTGCCCAACTACTCGACAGCACCCGCCGATATTATTACCATAAGATAAGGTAAGTCGTGACCATCTCTGCCGCAAGGGGTTAGGCACAAGTTTGAGGAAGAAATCCGCACTGGTCGCTCTCATCACCACATTTCTCATAATCGTCGTCATAGTCGGCATCGCCACGACCAATGTCCCTGGCGGCAAGGTCGGCGTCGTCGAGAAGGACGGCGATCTGGAGATGCTCGAAAGCGGCATACACGTGCTTCCCAGATGGCACAGGGTCACGCTGTATCCTGTTGAGCCGGCGGAAGTCGCGCTCCGGGCTAAGCCGCTGACGCCCGAGGGGGAGCGGCTGGCCGACATCCGCCTCACCCTCTCCATCGCAAGGGAAAGCATCCCCCGCCTCCACCGCTCCTATGCAGGCGAGTACGCCGACAAACTCCTTACTCCCCTCGTCGAGGACGCGGCCGCCAGGGCGGGCGCCCGGGGGAAGGACGACCTCGCGCAGAGCCTGCGGGCGGAGCTCGGGCCGGTGCTCGAGACATTCGGCATGACTCTCCACGCCGTGGGAATAGCTTCTCTCGAGTCGGCGGCAAGCGAGGAGGACAGGCGCATCGCCGACCTGGCGAGAAAGCACGGCACCGGAGTCGTCATCCTCGGCATCGACGCCATGGACTGGGAGATCTACGAGGAGGTAAGGCGCGACATCCCCATGCCCAACATCGAGCGACTCCGGGCGGAAGGCGCGACCGGCGACCTCCTCTCCATGGAGCCGCCGGTCTCACCCATGATATGGACGACCATGGCCACGGGCGTCGAGCCCGAGACGCACGGCATAATAGACTTCCTCATGACCGACCCGCGCACGGGCGAGAA
>JASFEA010000004.1:0-49294 GCA_050125095.1 bacterium | reverse complement strand
GCCGGTTATGGAGAGCACTCCGAGAAGGACGCAGAGAAGCTCCTCAAGAAGCGCTTCGGAATAGACAAGAGGCAGATAGCCATCGAGGAGAAGTACTTCAGGAAGATGAACAGGGTCTTGCCCACGAAGACCGTGGTGAAGTTCTTCCAGCTCGAGCATACGCTCAACCTGCTCATTGACCTTCAGATCGCGGCCGAATTGCCTTTCATCGAATAGACCCCCTGGAGCCCGGGGGGTTCGGGGTCAGGTCTTGAAATACACAGGGGTCAGGTCTTGAAATACACAGTCCCCGCGCCGGCGCCGCCGGGCCATCCACGCCCCTCATACCCTTCATAGCGCCCGGGCAGCAGCCCCCCAATATTGCTTGCATATATGCGTATTTTCTGCTATAGTGCACCCGCTATCCAGGGAATAGCGCGGAATATAGTAACGCTGCGAGAGGAGGTGATGTCTCCCACTTGATGGATATCCACAGAAATGGGCTACCTTACTGAAAGGAGTCAGATATGAGGAATATGTTGATTGTGATTACCGCGCTTTCGCTGCTTATGACCGCCGGCCCATCCATTGGCAAGGAGGCCGACATCCACCCCATACAGACCAAGCAGATGCTCGACTGCACCAACGCGATCCCCATCAACTGCGGGGACATCGTGAACGGCTCCAACATCGGCGGAGTCAATAACGTCGACTACTACAGCTGCGTAACCTGGAACGAGGCGGGCCCCGAGGCCGTCTATGAATTCGTGGTCACCGATCCCGACTGCTACGAGATCACAGCGACCATAAGCGGGATGACGGCCGACCTCGATGTATTCATACTGCAGGGATGCGACGAGGACAACTGCCTGGCTTACGGCAATACATATGCCGCGACCGGCTGCCTCGCGCCGGGGACATACTATATCGTAGTCGACGGCTATAATGGGGCGGAAGACAACTTCACTCTCGAAGTGACATGCGTGTCCTGCACATGCCCGGGGCCATGCCCTCCGGAGCAGAACTACATGCCGTTTGCGGAGGACTTCGAGCGGGAAGAGTGCTTCCCTCCCGCGGGCTGGCTTACGCTCAACCTGGGCGATGATACGGGGGGCGAGACCTGGGAGTGGGCCGATTACAATGTGTGTAACGGCGTCGGCACTGCACGCTGCTACTGGGGCGCGTCAGCCGAGTACCAGGACGAGTGGTTTGTAACACCCATCATCTACACCGACGGCGCGGACTGCATCGAGATCCAGTTCCAGCACTACACGTCGGTGTGGTCGTACTGCACGCATCCCATGGAAGTCCTGGTATCGACCACGGATACGGACCCTTCAAGCTTCACGGTCGTGTGGACACTGGACTGCCTGACCGAGTCCTTCTGCGACTGGGTGAGCATAGTCCACGGCATACCCATGGCCGACCACTTCTACGTCGCCTGGAGGTATCAAGGTATTTACGGAGGCGCCTGGTATGTTGACAACATCATGATCGATGTGTCGGGTGCCAGCGGCGCCGAGTCCTCGACATGGGGAACAATCAAGGCACTGTATCGATAGGGCCGAGGCGATCTAGGAAAGATCGAGGCCGGGGCATTCGCCCCGGCCTCAATTCCAACTCCCGATTTCTCGGAGAGCCTAATCACTACCTCACAATCACCATCCTCTTTGTCTCATTCCACTGGCCTGCCTGGATGCGGTAGAAATAGACACCCGAGGCAACCCTGTGGCCCTGGTGATCGCGGCCGTCCCAGCCGATATCGTAGCGTCCGGCCGGAAGCGGCTGGTCCACGAGCGCTTTGACCAGGCGACCCTGAACATCGAAGACCTCGAGCTTGACATCGACGTCCTTCGGGATGTCGAAGTGCAGCATCGTGGTCCCCATGAACGGGTTCGGCCAGTTCTGCTGAAGCGCAAACACCGTGGGAAGCACATCCTCAACACCGGCGCCTGTCGCCGGCTTGATGGTGAACACTTCATCCGAGGTGTCGTAGCCGATCGGCGTATCGTTCTTCAGAGCGAATACCCTGATTAGAGCCTGCTCGGTCTCTATGTTGGGAACATCCACAATGACGCTCTGAGTCGTGATGCCGCTGGCCATCTCCGTCCAGGTAACGCCGTCGTCCTCGCTGAACAAGACCGTGTAGGAATCCGGCGTATCAAGCGTGGGCGGCTCCCACATGACTATGAGGTTCTCGCCCTGGTCGAATTCCTCTCCACCGTTCGGATGGTTCATCTTCGGGTTGATCACGGTGATGTAGTCATAACCCACGATCCAGTTTATGTCCTGGACCTCGCAGGCGACCATGATCTCTACGTTCTGACCCTCTCCCAGCATGCTCTGGACGGCCTCGCGGTTCCACTTGAAGTGCGCGAAGTACCCGTCACATGTGTCATCGCACTCCTCTACGTTGAAACGCTCCGCCGGGGTGAGGGTATCGTCACCCGCAACCAGGAAGGCGTTGTCGCCGATTACGAGGGCCGGATCGAACTCCATGGGTATGCCGACCTTGCACTCGATCCACTTCCCGTTTGAACCGAGGTTCAACGTGTTGGGATCGATATCCATGAAGGTCGCCTCAGTCCAGTCCACGGTCAGGAATGCCGGCACGTTCACCACGGGCTCGTCTAGGTCATTGCTCAAGATGGTGACCAGCCCCTCATACAGCCCGTCCTCGAGCTCGGTGGCATCGAACGTCACTGTGAGATCCTGGTAACTGCCGGCGGGAATCGAGCCGGCCTCGGGATACACCGAGAGCCAATCGGGCCCTGACGAGAACAATATGGCCATCTCGGGATGCGCGTAGTCGGCATTAAACACGACCGTGAGGCCGTCATCCCGTGCCCCGTTCTGAATGCCGATCGTGGCGCTGTTGATGGTCGTTCCGAACTGGCGGTACTGATAGAGGATCTTGCCGTCCGGATACAGAATGATCTGGAAACTGTAGTACGGCGGACTGGACTGCGCGATCCGCCGTATCTCATACTGCACGATCAGCCGGCTTCCGTCATTGTAATAGTAGATCTCGCCGTCATCGGACGGATCCACGACCATGTCATCCCACCATACGGCAAGCAGGTTCTCCGGCGCTCCACTGTTCGGCAGCGGCTGGTTGCTGTACTGAGTCGATGTTGACGTGAAACTCAGCCAGCCGTTGGAGCACACCCGGAACTGATCGAATACCCCGTCATAGAACGGGAAGATGAATCCGATATCGAAGGGCCCCCTGTTGCCGTCATCGCTATAGGCCCCGAATATCGGTGTCCCTACTGCGGAGACGTCCACCCAGTCATAGACCGGTCCGCCCGGCTCATCGCTGTCGATCCAGGTGTAACCGAAGGCGTCCGGACCGCCCATACCGTCAACCGCCGGTATGCCCGGTCTCGGGTCTTCCTCGTACTTCGGAACCTCAAGATAATCATGCACCTGCACCGCGTCTATCTGCATGTGGCCGACCGTGTAGTTGAGGTCGCTGCCGCCATCGTTCATGATACGCAGGTTCCTCGTAACTACCATCCCCTGCATCGCGGCTGCACGCAGCGTATCCGGCTCGACATCGATCTCCGGAGGAACAACGCCTTCACCGGTGAGCGGAACGGCGACTTCGGGCTCATCCGCATCGTTGCTGTAAAGCGTCAGAGTCCCGCTGACCATTCCCTCGGTCACCGGCGTGTAAACCACCTCGAGCGCCCTCGACTCCATGGGATTGAGATCGAACGGCGTAAGGTCGGTGGTGAACTCCGGGTGGTCTAGGGCAAGTGACGTCACCTGTAGAAGGTCGGTCCCCTCATTTCTGACGTCGACGGTCAGCGTTTCGGCAAGGCTGATGTAGAGCCAGCCGAAATCGAGCGCTGTCGGATCGACGGCGATGTCGGGGGCCCCGGTAACATGGAGGCTTGCGTCTACCGATACAAGACCATTATAAGGGTCGTTGCTCAGTATGTCCAGGCTGCCGTAATACCAGCCACCGAAGAGTTCGGCCGCGTTGAACCGCACGTTGAGATCCTGGAATCCGCCCGGAGGCACGGTGCCCTCTGTGGGATTGACCGACAGCCAGTCCGGGGCGTAGGAGAACTGCACGGCAAGATTGTCGTGCATATAGGCGTCGTTGAAGACCACCGTCAAACCGTCATCCTTGAGCTCGTTCTGGATACCGATGGTGGCGTCTTCTATCTCGCCTGTCATGGTCAGGTACTGGCAGACTATCTTGCCGTTCGGATAGAGAATCACCTCGAACGTGAACGTACCCGGATAACTCGAGCTCAGGCGCGAAACCTCGAAAAACTCGATGATACAGCGAGTTCCGTCGTAGTAATAGTACGTCCTGTAGTCGCCCGAGTAGATCCGCAGATCATCCCACCACGGCGCAATCATGTTCTCGCATACCCTGTAGTAATCATTGGGCAGCGGCTGGTTCGAATAGTAGTCATCGTCGCACGTGAAGCTGATGAAGCCGTTCGTGCAGATGTAGAACCCGCTGAATGCGTTGCCGTAGAACGGGAAGTCGAACCCAATGGGCACCGGCCCGTAGCTGTTGTCGTCGCCGTCGAGTTCGATCAGCGTTCCCACGGTTGTGATGTCGACCCAATCGAATATAGGGCCACCCGGCTCATCGCTGTCCACCCACGAGTAACCGAAGTTGTCAGGTCCGCCGGTGCTCTCCAGCTGAGGGCCGCCGCTCCTCGGGTCTTCCTCGCCCTTGGGCACATCGAGGAAGTCCCCCTGGACAACGTCGGCGGCAAGCGCAACCGCAATCATGAAGTCGAGATCACTGTCTCCGGTGTTCTCGACCCTCACGCTGTGGTTGCTCACCTCTCCAGTAAGCAGGCTGTCCGTAACCGCAGTCGGCGTGACGACGATTACCGGGGGTTCGAGACATGTTCCCGCGAGCGGTACCACGAGCTGAGGCTCATCCGGATCGTCGCTGTAGATGGTAAGGATATTGCTCCTGTCGCCTACAGCCGACGGGTGGTAGCTCACGTCAATGAGCTGGCTCCCGAGAGGTTCAACCGTGAAGCTTGTCGTGCTAACCGAGTACTCCGTGCTCCCCGTCACTATGTCCGTAACGGTGAGCAGGTCGGTGCCCTGGTTTACGACCTCGAACTGCCGCACGGTGCTGAGGCCGAGATAAACCATACCGAAGTCCAGGTTATCCGGCACAGCAGCTATGTCTGGCGCTCCCGTAACATGGAGATGCGCCGGCACGTCATATCGGGGCACGTTGGGGTCGTTGCTGTCGATGTGAATCGCTCCCAGGTAGTCGCCGCCGAAGAGATCGGTTGCGTTGAATCTCGCAAGCATCTCCATGGTCTCACCGGCAGGCACAGTGCCGCTCGCCGGCTGAACCGACAGCCACTCAGGCACTGCCGCAAACCTGATCGCGAGGTTGTCGTGCATGTAGGCGGCATTGTATACCACCGTGAGCCCGTCGTCCCTCGTTTCGTTCTGGATGCCGATGGTGGCGCTTTCGAGATTGGGCGTCATCGTCAGGTACTGATAAATAATCGTCCCATTGGGGTACAGGATGATCTCGAACGTATAAGGACCGCCGCTATAGATGCGGGGCACGTCCTTGTACTCGATGATCAGCCTGGTGCCGTCATAGTAGTAGTAAGCCTCGCCGGCGGTGGTGAACTTGAGGTCGTCCCACCACACCGCCAGCAGGTTCTCGGGCACACCCGTGCCGGCATTGGGAAGCTCATAGTTGGAGTACTTGGTTTCAGTACTAGTGAAACTCACCCAGCCGTTCGTACAAGCGTAGAACTCACTGAAGGTGTTCCCGTAGAACGAGAAATCGAACCCGATCGGATACGGGCCCAGGTTCTGGTCGTCCGAGTTGAGAGGAATCGGCGTCCCGAGCCCTCCCGAAAGCTCGACCCAGTCGAAGGTGGGGCCGCCCGGCTCATCGCTATCGATCCAGGTGTAACCGAACACATCCGGCCCACCCGTGCCCTCGGTCTGAGGACCGCTGGTCATGGGGTCGATATCGTCCTTACCGTACTCTACGTAGACTCCCTGCTCAACCAGGCCACTCATGAAGAGCTCCACGCTCACCGTGAAGTCAAGATCCGACCCACCGTTGTTGGTGATGGTAAGAGTGTCTTCCTGACTTTCGCCTGTCATCAGGTCGGCATAGAGGCTGACCGGGTCCACGTCGAACTGCGGCGGAACAAGGCCCACGCCCTGCGCGCCCACATCGACGAAGCGCTCATCGGGATCATCGCTCTCGATTGTGAGCGTCCCGGCAATCGGTCCCTCCAGCGAAGGCAGGAAGTATATCTGAACCAGCTCGGCCTGCCTGGGAGCCAGAGTGAAGGATGTCGGACTGGCCCAGAAGTCGCCGTTGTCGGAAGTGATATCGCTGATTGTCAGGTTATCAGTTCCCGGGTTGCTGACGACGACAGTGGTCGATACGGTCGCGCCGATGAAGACTCCGCCGAAGTCCACGGTGGTTGGGGCAACCGCGATGTCCGGCGCACCGGTCACGTGCAGCGAGACCGGAACGGTGACCGGATCCTCATCGGGATCGTTGCTCGCAATGAAGATGCTGGCGTCATAGTCACCGCCGAGCAGCCCTGTTGCGTCGAAGGCCACAGACACGTCTAAAGAACTCCCACCGTAGACTCTTCCCGAGGTGGGGGCTACGTCCACCCACTGGGGCATCTTCGCTATCTTCACGGCTAGATTGTCGTGTATGTAGTCGGAGTTGAACACGACCTCGAGACCGTCATCCCGGGCGGCATTCTGGATACCCACAGTGGCGCTGTTCGTGGGATCACCCATGGACAGGTACTGGTAGAGTATCATGCCGTCGGGATAGAGAATGATCTCGAAGGTGTAATTCCCGCCCGTGCTGTAATGCGGCACGTCGTAGTACTCGACTATAAGCCTTGTGCCGTCATTATAGTAGTAGGCCTTGTTTGAGCCGCTGAAGTTGAGGTCGTCCCAGAAGCCCGCAACCAGGTTTTCGGGCGCCCCGGTATTCGGAATCGGCTGGTTGGAGTAGGCCGTACTCGTCGACGTGAACGATATGAAACCGTTCGTACAGATATTGAACGAGTCGTAAGTATTCCCATAGAATTCGAAATCGAATCCTATGGGATACGGCCCCGCATTCTGATCGTCGCCGCTCATGGAAATCTGCGTTCCCACGCCGGTGATGTCAACCCAGGCGAAGGTAGGTCCACCGGGTTCGTCGCTGTCAATCCAGCGATAACCCGTTGCATCCGGTCCGCCCTGTCCGTCAATAACGGGATCACCCGTCCTGGGATCGACGGCGCCCTTCGGGACATCCATATAGTCGCCCATTACCGTCGTTCCGAGAATCAGGGTGGGCTGGGCGATCTCGAAGTCGAGTGTGCCCTCACCGAGATTGAAAATCGTCAGCGTCTGAACCGACGCGCCGCCCGAGATCAGGTCCTCAGACAACGAAGTCGGTGAAACGTCGATATCGGGAACGCCGAGCGTGGTTCCAGTAGCAAGATTGGAGATGTCCGAGTAATTACCGTACTCGTCGATAGCCTTGACCGCGAAGTAATACAGGGTGTTGAAGTCAAGGCCGGTTACCATCATATGCTCCGCTGTCCCGGAGGGACCGGGATCGGGAGCCCCGTAATCACGCGCCGCATCGAAGAAATTGCCCTCATCTATGGGCACCGTCGAATAGCGGACATCATAATAGCTGGCAGTCCCGACGAGGCCGTCGTCCCCCGTGGCAGTCCAATCCAGGTCCATCGTGTTGGAAGCCGGATTGCTGGCAGCGAGGTCATCGATAGCCGCGGGCGGAATGCTGTCGGGCTCGGCTATGCAGTTGAACACATTGAGCCGCCCCTCGCTTACGCATTTGCCCGCAAGCCCGGGAATGGGGTCGACCGAGTTCAAAAGGAGCGCCTTGACCTGATCGACATTCATGGCCGGGAAGCGGCCCATGATAAGCGCCGCGGCTCCCGAGACATGAGGCGTCGCCATGGAGGTTCCGCTCAGAGTCCCGTAGGAGTTTCCGGGAAACGTGCTGTAAATGTCGTCGCCCGGGGCGCCTAGGTCGACCGAGACGAGGCCATAGTTACTGAAACTAGCGAGGCCGTCGTTGTGGTCCGTCGCCGCCACCGAGACTACGTTTCCAGTGGTGTAGGACGACGGGTAATGCGGATAAGTGTCGGTATTCTGCGATGAGTTGCCGGCCGCGGCAACAAACATGATGCCGGCGTCATAAGCCGCCTGGATCGCGTCCTCCAGGGCTTCCGAGTAGCCGCCTCCGCCCCACGAGTTGCTCATGACATCGACGCCCATCATCGTCGCATAGGTGATCGCGTCGATTGCGTCGCTCGTGGAGCCGCTGCCGCCCGAACTCAGGAACTTACAGGCCATGATCTTGACGGTCCAGTTGACTCCCACGACACCGATGCCGTTGTTGCCCACGGCGCCGATTGTACCGGCACAGTGCGTGCCGTGACCGTGGTCATCCATGGGATTGCTGTCATCGTTGTAGAAGTCCCAGCCGTGGATGTCGTCGATGAATCCATTGCCGTCATCGTCGATGCCGTTGCCGGGGATTTCACCGGGGTTGGTCCACGCATTGGCAGCGATATCCGGATGGGTATAATCGGTTCCGGTATCGATGACTACCACCACCACGTCTTCCGAGCCCGTGAAAACGTCCCAGGCCCGCAGCGCATCTATGTCCGCGCCCGCAGTTCCGCCGGTCTGGCCCGTGTTGTCGAGTCCCCAGAGCTGATCGAACATGGGATCGTCCGGGGTCTCGAAAACCGTGACTATGTAATCCGGCTCAATGTACGCTATATGATCATCGACCATATACCGCTCAACCGCACCACCGACGCTGTAGTTCTGCACATCCAGAACTTCAGCGTCAATGAGGTCAAGTGTCTTGATGAGCGTACCTCCAAGATCCGCCCTGATTGCTGCCTTATCATCGGCAGTCGCATCAGGGCTGTACTTGATGATGACCCGGCCGGGCGCGAAAGCTGCAGGCGGCGGTTCGCTCGCCAGGGCAACTGTCGCAAAAGCCAAGGTCAGCAGAAGAGCAATAGCGATTGCCATCCGCTTGGGCATAGCACGTCCCCCTCCGGTTAGGGTAAACTCCCTGAGAGGCATGCGCACCTGGCACACCTCAGCCTCATCCTTGGAATCGCCGTCATGTTGGAAGTGTGTGAAGTAAGGGTGAGAAGACCGCGATGATGTTGCATCTATTCCCCGCAATAGAATACCGAATATCGCCAAATCGCGTAATCTGTGACCTAAAGGAGTTGTAGTTTACCACGAAAAAGCGGCGGAAGTCAAAGGAATTCAAAAGAATGGCGAATTCAGCATATTCATGCCATAGGGGCGAAATAGAGGCTGATTATCCCAAATATCTTAAATTATCGCATTATATTCACTTAGCTTCGCTAGAGATTACATCAAAAAACATCAGATTACCATCATCTGTCTCAATCGGCCTTTCGATCTCCGAGATAATTTCCTCAACATCGACGGCCCCCGGCGAGTAAACGATGACGACCCGATGTTTTCCGGCATAGGCGACCATGCTCACGAGTCCCGGGACATGCTCGATATGCTCCCTCAGGAAGTCGGCCGTTCCCCAACATCTCACGCCATCGACGGTCAGGACGGTCGTAGCCCGTTCGCCTTCGAACCCCGGGTCGAAGGAATGCGTCAGCGTCGGCACGCTTATTAAACTCGCCCCCAATAAGCCGGCAACGGCCAGTGAGGCAACGACCGCCGGTACCACCCACACGCGCGCTGTCACCCATTGCCTCCTATACGCTGATATCCATCGCACCCGGGACTCTGCATTTCGACACGCAGTCCAGGCAGTTGGTGCAATCCACGCGGCTCACCTTCCGAAGCTGCGACACCGGGATT
The DNA here is from genome assembly GCA_050125095.1 of bacterium. Taxonomy (GTDB): domain Bacteria; phylum Arandabacterota; class Arandabacteria; order Arandabacterales; family JALGWA01; genus JALGWA01. The sequence continues at coordinate 39,427 of JASFEA010000004.1, read as the reverse complement.
CGCTGCAAGCAAACATCGTCGCAGGCTCCGCAGGCTGTGCACTTCCCGGAGTCCCGCTTCACCTTGAAGACCCCCGCCTTCGAAATCGGACTCATTACCGCGTTCAGGGGACACAGGTAGCGACACCATGACATCTCGAAGAGAAAGGCCGCCGCCACAACTCCGACAATAATGAGGGCGCTCACGATGGGGATTGTCTCATGACCGCGTGCTCCCGTGAAGAGTATGTAAAAAGGATCGTAGCCTCTGAACACCAGCTCCGATAGACGGTAGGTGAAAACGAGTATGACAGCCAGCACTACATACCTCAGATAGATGAGGCGCGAGTCGACGTAATCGGGCAGGCGCAGCCTCTTCTTACCCAGCGTCTTCCTCCTGAGCCATGTCAACCCCTCGAACAGCGTACCCAGCGGGCAGACCCAGGAGCAGAAGGCTTTCTTTACGAGCAGCACGCTCAGAAGAAGCGCAACCCCGATGGTGACGTTCATCTCGTTGAGGGCGCATATGAACTGCTGCCTCCTTATGAGGCCCCAGACGGAGACGATGCCGCCCATCGGGCAGTAGTACTCGACGGTGCGCGTGGAGACGCCGGCCAGCAGCTTCACCATTAGATAGACGCATGCCGCGAGTATGAATCCCTGAAAGAGCCTGCGTGTGATCGTTATTGGCGCCATAGACTAAGGTTGCCTGCGGTCGAGTTTGATATGGAGGTCCTTGAGGTCCGTGTCGTCCACTTCTGAGGGGCACTCGTCCATCAATGACTGCCCGGTTGTGGTCTTCGGGAAGGGGATGACGTCCCGGATGTTGTCCCTCCCCATGAGAAGCATGACTATCCTGTCCAGGCCGAGCGCTATGCCTCCGTGGGGCGGGGCGCCATATTCAAGCGCGTCGAGGAGGAAGCCGAATCGCCTTGCAGCCTCCTTCTTGTCGATCCCGACGACCGCCATGACCCTCTCCTGAATGGCCCGGTTATGGACCCTGATGCTGCCCGACCCGAGCTCGACACCGCTGCAGACAAGGTCGTACAGCCTGGCCCGCACGCCGCCCGGGTCTGACTCGAGAATCTCGAGGTCCTTTTCCCTCGGGAGGCTGAACATGTGATGCGCCGGCGCCCACCTGTCCGTGGTTTCGTCCCATTCGAAGAGCGGAAATTCAGTTACCCACGCGAACCGGAAGCGCTCTTCCGTGGTGAGCCCAAGGAGCTCTATGAGCTTGAGTCTTGCCGCACCCAGCGATCTTAAGCAGACATCGCGGTCTCCGGCCACTATAAGCACAAGCCCCTCTCCCTCAAGGCCGAAAGCCGACTTGAGGTCTGAAACCAGGCCGTCGCCGAAGAAGCGGAACACGCCGGAGGTCTTCCCGTCGGCCGCGATCTTTCCCCAGGCCAGGCCGGGAGCCCCCATCTTCTTTGCGGCCCCCTCGATTACCTCTATGTTCTTACGAGAAAGTGCAGCGCCCCCGGAAGAGCCGATTGCGAATGCGCCGCCCGCCAGAGCTCCCTTCTTGAGCATATCCGACTCGCTTCGCGACACGACATCCGTGATCTCCCGTATTTCGAACCCGAACCTGAGGTCGGGCTTGTCCGTGCCGTACTTCGCGAAGGCCTCATCATACGTCATTCTCTCAAAGGGAATCTCGACCGATACGCTTGAGGCCTTCTCGACCAGGTGCTTCATAAGGCCTTCCACTACGTTAAAAACGTCCTCTTCGTCGACGAAGCTCATTTCGATATCAATCTGGGTGTGTTCAGGCTGCCTGTCGGCGCGAAGGTCCTCATCGCGCAGGCACTTGGCGATTTGATAGTACCTGTCGAACCCCGCTACCATGAGGATCTGCTTGTAAAGCTGCGGCGACTGGGGAAGCGCGTAAAATTTGAACGGATTGACGCGGCTGGGCACAAGGAAATCGCGTGCGCCCTCGGGCGTCCGCTTTACAAGCATCGGGGTCTCTATGTCGAGGAATCCCGTTGAGTTGAGGTATTCGCGCGCGGCTTCAATGGCTCTGTGCCGCATGACTATGCTGTCCCTCAGCCCGAAGGTCCTCATGTCCAGGTAGCGGTACTTGAGTTTGAGGTCCTCGTTTGCCGTGGCCGCTTCGTCGATCACGAAGGGCGGTGTCTCGGACTCGTTGAGTATGCGGAGCTCGTCGGCGAAGACCTCGATCTCGCCGGTGGGCATGTCCCTGTTTATCATGTCGTCGGGGCGCTTCATCGCACGCCCCCTCGCCGCGATGACGAATTCCTGCTTGAGTCCCCTGGCCCTTTCCATGAGCTCGGCGTGTTCGGGCTTGAACACCACCTGCGTCAGCCCGTACCGGTCGCGAAGATCTATGAAAATGACCCCGCCGTGGTCGCGGCGCCTGTGCACCCAGCCCATGAGGGTTACATCCTTACCCGCGTCCTCTCCGCGAAGCTCACCGCAGGTATGTGTGCGCCTAAACCCATGCATGCTCTCAGCCAAGTTAGTTACCCCCGAGCTTCTTCTTCAGCCAGGAGCCGGCCTCGTCCCATCGAATCTCCGCCTGCTCCCCTGACTCCATCTGCTTGAAAACCACGGTCTTGTTCCTGACTTCATCCTCCCCCACTATCGCCGTGTACGCAGCGCCCATCTTGGAGGCCGCCGCGAGTTGTTTCTGCGGCCTCCTGCTTTCGTATTCCAGCCACACCCGGAAGTCTTTCCTGAGCTCATAGGCCAGGTCAAAAGCGTAATCAAAGCTGTCATCGGCGATCGAGGCAACGTAGACGTCCAGGAGGTGGTGTTGTCCGGCCGCCACCTCCTCCGCCTTCAGCGCCAGGACTATTCTCTCGATGCCGGCTGAGAAACCCACGGCCGGCGTGCTGGGGCCGCCCAGCTCCCGGACGAGCTCATCGTATCGCCCGCCGCCCCCGAGTGAAGAATCCACACCGGTGGCGCCGTGATAGACTTCAAAGACCGTCCTGGTATAGTAGTCCAGACCGCGCACGAGCTTGGAATCGACATGGAAATCAACACCCGCCGCCCCGAGGTAGCGCTGTACCTCATCGAAGTGAGATACGCATTCCTCATCGAGAACGGCGCCGATTTCCGGGGCGTCCGCTATCACCTCCTTGCAGGTGGCAACCTTGCAGTCCAGCACCCTCAGGGGGTTGCGCTTGAACCTGTCATGGCAGTCCTCGCATAGCCGGTCGAGCCGGTCCTCGAGGAAGTCCCGAACGACCCCCGAATAGCGCTCGCGGCACTCCTTACAGCCGAGCGTATTTACTCTGAGACCGATATCCTTAAGTCCGATGGCTTTCAGGTATTCCCAGAGGAGAACGATAACCTCGACATCCGCCTGCGGACTCGGCGTCCCGATGACTTCTATCCCCAGCTGGTGGAACTGGCGGTACCGGCCGGCCCCGGGCTTATCGTATCGGAACATGGGACCCATGTAATATAACTTGGCGACCTTGGCCTTCCTGGAGAGCCCGTGTTCAAGATAGGCGCGTATCACCGAAGGCGTGCCCTCCGGGCGCAGGCTCAGGCTCCTGCCCTTCTTATCCGGGAATGTATACATCTCCTTCTGAACGACGTCGGTTGCGAACCCGGTCCCGCGCTCAAAAAGCTCGGTGGCCTCGAAGACGGGCACGCGTATTTCCCCGTAGCCGTACCTCCCGCACAGGTCCACGAATACCGTCTCAATCCTCCTCCAGACCTGAGAATCCTCAGGGAGGAGATCGTGGGTGCCACGCATCGCCTTGAACTTCTTACCCATCCTCCGAACTCTCCTTATGGCTCGCTTTGGCCCTCCGCCTGTAGATCGCTCCTATCATAAGGAATCCCAACGTGATTCCCGCCGCGTCGGCCACGAAGTCCCCCAGGTTCATAACCCTGCCGGGCACATATCTCTGGTGGAATTCGTCGAAAGCCGCATATGCAATACCACCGGCAAGGAACCTGGCCCTGCCGTCCCGCGACCAGTAGCGCAGTGCCCAGCCAAGTACGAAGTATTCTACGAAATGCGCGATTTTATCGCAACCTTCAAGGCGGGCGATCGTTATGCCGATCCTGGGTATCGAGGAGACGATGAAAATCGTTATCGCCCACATCAGGGTGGGAAGCCACCTGCGCCGCTCGAAGATCAGGAGTATTCGTTTCAAACCCCAGTCCTAACCGTACGAATGCAGGCCGCCCAGGAGCATACTCCCCGATATGGTGAGCAGCGTCATTATGAAGCCCACTATGACTACTATCGCGGCAGGCGCCCCCTTCATGCCTCTTACCAGCCTCATGTGCAGATAGATGGCGTAGATGAGCCACACCACGAGCGACATGGTCTCCTTTGGATCCCATGACCAGTAGGCTCCCCAGGCCCGCTTGGCCCAGATCGCCCCGGCCACCATGGCCCCCGCCGTGAATATGGGGAAGCCCATGCTGACAGCCCTGTACGCGATGCTGTCAAGCCGGCCGAGATACTCGCTCCCTGCCGTATTCCTCTTGATGAGGAGAATGAGGCTCGCGGCAAAAGCTATGGCGAAAAAGGTCTCACCCAGCGCGGCCAGTGAGACATGCACATAAAGCCAGTTGCTCTTGAGCGCCGGCATCTTGGCAGACATGGGGTCCGAATAATAGAAGAGCGCCAGACCCACAAGCAGAATAAGCACGAGCACCACCATTGCGCTCACCGGGCGCGGCAGGTCCCTCCTGAAGAAGACGAGGTAGACGAGTGCTACCGCCCAGCCCATGAACAGGCAGTACTCGAATAGGTCCGTGAAGGGAACGTCGCCGGAGAGAATCGTCCGCAGCACCAGCGCCGCTGTGTGCAGCAGAAAGCCTGTCACCAGGAGATAAAACCAGGCCTTTCCCGCCTTCTTCCCCGGAACCACCGTCCCGAAGCCGAGAAATACCATAGCCAGGAAGTAGACCGGCAGGACCGCATACAGGATGGTCTCAACTGAGCTCATCGAGGGTTCTCCTAACGTGTTCGAACTCCCCGCGGAAACTGTCGACATTCCGGCTGGTACCGCCGCCGAAGACGACCCGCGCCTTCCTACCGGGAAGGCTCTTCACTATAAACCAGATTCTCCGGTGTGACAAGTAGAGGCAGACGAAGCTCCCGACGGTGAGGAGAGCAAGCCCAGCGACCACGAGCCATTCCCCGGGTTCTCTAACGACTTCAAGGGCCACGATCACCGACGGCACGCCGTGAATGACCGAAAACCCCAGGTTTCCATCATCGTTGAAGGTCACCGTCTCCGGTTCGAGCCGCACATCTTCGATCTCCCCCGCGGGATAGTCTATCCTCACGAAGGGCGCCACGGCATCAACGGCCTCCAGCACGAGGTTGGCGCCCGGCACATCGAGCGGGCTGCCGAAGGGAAGGTAGAGAACCGGGACAATCGCCTTTCCGCTTCTGTCATGCACAGACACCACGAGGCCCTGAAGGGACTCGAAGTCCTGTTCGTAGGAAACGAGGAAGACCTCGCGTCCCCTGTATTCGAGCGGGTGGTTGGGGCTTATTCCCCTGACGAGAACGGGCCTGCCGCTGTCGGTGAGCATGACGCTGCAGACATAATCGGATACCCGCCCGAACTCGTCCTGAACCACCTCGAAGTCATTGACTATTACCGTGACGCCGGAGAGGCCGGGCAAATCGAACTCGCCTCCTACGGGCACATCCTCAAGCGACCTGTAACCGAATCGCGTGAACGCAACGCCCCCGGCCAGCAGGAATATGAAACTCACATGCAGGAGAAAGCTCCCGTACCTGGCAAACGCCGTCCTGGAGGCCAATACCATGAAGACGTCGTTCCGCCTCCTGGTCCAGGCCCGGTACAGGCGCTTCCTGCAGATATCGGCTGCGTGGAGCGCCGCCTCCTCCGCGTCGACATCGAGCTCGAGCGCGGCGTGGCATTGCATTTTTCCAAGACGGTTCTCATCGGAAATGAACTCGCGGCGCGCCGCCTGGCGGACCTGACCCGGGAGCCGCTTGAGGGCGCACGCAAGGACCATGACACACAGAAGCAATAGCAGCCCGGAATAATACGCCGAGCGATAGACATCGCCCAGGCCCGTGTACCATATAAGGTCGCCGCGGGCGGACCCGAAGACCTGAACGTAGGCTTCATGCGTTCCGCCCTGAGGTATGATGGCCCCCAGAAGGGACAGAACCGCCAGGACGGTCATTACGACGATCCCGGCCCTCGCCGATGTCAGGAATCCGATTATCGCCCTCTGCACTTCACGCGCCCCCTGCCCCGCGTCACAGGGACTTGAACCGCTCTACCGACCTGTCAAAGGTGCGCTCGACCTTGTCGGGGAAATAGCAGGCGGGAAGCTCTCCAGCCCTCCTGTGGTAGAGAATGCACTCACAGCACACGCCCTTCCTGGAACACGGCTCATACGTGCAGTTGCACCCGGCCATGTTCTTCTCGCGGTTAGGACAGTCCATTTGACGCTCTCCTTCTCCTGGCAAGATGAGTTGACGCTATTATGATCATCTCGAGCGCGCATAGCGCGAACATGAATATGAATATGGAGCCCAGCCCGAATCTCCCCCCTATGACGCCGCCTATCCCCGCAGCCACGGCTCCCACGCCGAAGGAAAGCGTGAAGTTTATTCCATAGGCGATGCCGCGGCGCCTGTCATGTGAAAGCCTCGCGATCAGCGTGTTCTGCAGGGGCTGGAAGCAGAAGATGAGGAGCACGGTGGGCGCGACCACCATCACCAGCGGCAGCCCGTAGAGGAAATAGAATCCCACGGAAAGAAGCGCCAGGGCGGCGAAAACGCCGAACAGGCTTCGACGTATATCCCTGCTGTGCGAGGCGAGATAGCCCCCAGCCAGGGGGCCGACAATGGAAATCACCATAATGCCCGAACTCACGTAGCCCAGGCGGGCGACGTCGTCGCCGATGAAGGGCACCCGCTCGGCGAGATAGGTCGGGAAGAAGGTCATGACACCGCGGTAAATGAGCCCGTATATGAGAACGACGACGTATACGATAACCAGTTCGCGCCAGGCGGATTTAGCCCCGGCCCGCTCATCGGCGCCCTCGCTCCTGCCGGCCGCCTCCGGCCGGCCGCTTTTGAATGAAGCCAGAATAAACACAAGCAGCACGGCGCCCGCCATTCCGAGAACGAGATATGAATGCTGCCACGCGAATCTGGAAGTCATCGTCCCCGCTACAAGCGGCGCGACGGCCACGCCCAGGGTTCCCGCCATCCCGTGAATGCCGATCGCCTTGCCCACGTCCTTCACGTTCATACTTATCATGGCGAGCCCGGCCGGATGGTAGAGGCTCGCGAAGAAACCCAGGATTACGAGCGCCGCGGCCACCCCGAGACCGCCGCCTGCGAAGAAGGTGAGCACTGAAGCAAGCGATGTCCCTGCAAGAAAGATCACCACCAGGTTCCTTGCCCCGAACCGGTCGACAAGAAATCCCGCCGGCAGTGCACCGAATCCGAATGCCATGTAAGAAACCATGCCCACCAGACCGACGCGGGCGAACTCCAGGTGAAGCTCCTCACCCAGCGACTTGTAAATGGTGGGGAAGACAAGCATATAGGAATGGACAAGGGCATGGCATGCCGACATGGCGACAAGTATGGACTTCTCCCTGGAGGTCATTCGCCCCGGTCCCTTGTGCTAGAGGGAAGGATCTCCGTTTTCCTCGAGCACGGAGATGGCTTCCCCCGGCGAAGAGGCTGAAATCAGACGCGACGTCTTGCTCTCGCTCTTGCCGATGAAGGTTATGGCGGAAAGCGTCTTAAGATACCTGGTCGATTCATGCTGAGGTGCCACAATCAGGAATATGAGATGCGCCGGCTTGCCGTCCGCCGAGTCGAAGTCGATGCCCTCCGACGAAACGGCCAGTGCGCCGACCACGCAGTCGACGCCCTCCGACCTCGCATGCGGAATCGCGATGCCCCGCTCGAGCCCGGTGCTTCCCTGCTGCTCCCTCTCCATCACAGCCGTCAGCAGAGCTTCGCGGTCGGTGGCCTTCCCGCTATCGACAATCATATCGACCAGTTCCTCTATAAGGGTCCATTTATCCACACCGGAGACATCGATTTTCACTGTCTTTTCGGTGATCACGTTAGCCAGAACCATTGCCTTTTCCTCCGCAGTTCGCCTCTATATCAAAGCGAGTCGTAAATGTCGTCAACCAGGCTTTCGCCCCTCACCATGAGAACCGGGCAGCCCGCCCTGCGCAGGATCATCTCGCCTTCGTCGTAGAAGGCGTCTTTCCTGCTCAGTGGCTCTTCAATCTCACCAATAATAATAAGGGTCGCACCGATTTGGGTAGCTTTATCTACGATCTCACGGTGGACTATGCCCTTCAAGAGCTCCGTATTCACATTGACGTTCTTGTCGCGGGCCAGCTTCTTGACATAGGAGAGATATCTATTGCCGTCTTCCTCCAGGTCGACCTCCAGGTCGACTTCCTCGGCCTCGACAAAAACCTTGGCCCTGAGGAGCTCTTCAAGGAGCTTCTCGTTTACGACGTAAACTGCGTGAAGTTCCGCCCCGTATATCCCCGCAACCGCTATTCCGTATCTCGCGGCGGCGAGGGATGCCTCGGTGGCATCAACGGCCAAAAGAATCTTGCTCAGAGGGGCAGCGCCCATATACTCACCTCCTGCGCGCTTCGAGCCGGTCCCTGACGAGCCTGGTCATGAAGAACGACTCTCTGTCTGCTTCCTCGAGTGAGTCCTCAACGTACTTGATGGTTTCGTTGTAGTCCGGAAGGAACACATGTTCCAGCGCGTTAACGCGCCTGATCGTCTTCTGGATCTCGCGCGCCAGACGTATGACCGAAATCCTGGCTTCCGCGAGCTGCGAGATGGCCGCCAGCGCGTTCTTGAACCTCACGATCGCCTCGTCCGTCCACACCGAAGTCGCCTGCGGGCCGAAATAAGGGAGGTTGTCCTTGAGATCCAGTTTCGCCGCCGGGATGCTGACCCCCATGACGCGTCTCATCCTGAGGTTGATGTCGGCTTCCACGTTCACGGCCCGTGCGGACGAATTGACTCCCGACATGCCGCTTGCGAGTTCGGCCTCCTTCAGAGCAGCATAGGCCCTGGCGAGCTCGTCGTCCACGCGCCGCTGGGCTTCAATGGCCCTGGCTGTGAATCGCTTGAGTTCCACCACGAGAATCTCGCGTTTCTGTTCGAGGAGTTCATAACCTTCGTCAGCGAAGGCGAGTTCGCTCTTGAGCCTCAGAAGGTTCGTACGCGTCGGCGCGACTTCATACCTGGCCATGTGCCTCCTCTATTCGCCCTTCAGGACGCATACATAACATCTAGCCTTTGTAGTACTGCTGTAGCTCCTCCGGGCTTACGCGGTGGAGCTCCTCGCGCGGGAGGATGGAAAGCACTCTCCAGCCCAGGTCCAGAGTATCAATAAGAGACCTGTCCTCATCGAATCCCTGGCTTACGAAATCCTGCTCGAAGGTGTCACCGAATTCGAGGTACTTGTGGTCGAGCGGCGTGAGCTCCTCCTCCCCGATAACGGAAGCCAGCGCCCTTATGTCCTTGACATGCGCGTACGCGGCGAAGAGCTGGCTTGCAAGATGCGCGTGGTCCGCCCTTGTCATGCCCTCGCCTATGCCGTCTTTCATGAGCCGGGACAGGGACGGCAGGCCCGCGATGGGCGGGTATATCCCCCTCTGGCTCATTTCCCGCTCCAGGACAATCTGGCCCTCGGTTATGTAGCCGGAAAGATCGGGAATGGGATGCGAAATATCGTCATTCGGCATCGTGACGACGGGCATCTGTGTTATCGAGCCCGGCCTTCCCTTCAACATGCCGGCGCGCTCGTATATGCTGGCAAGATCGCTGTACAGATACCCCGGATAGCCCTTCCGGCTGGGAACCTCTTCCCGCTCGGTGGATATTTCTCTCAAGGCCTCGCAATAGTTGGACATGTCGGTGAGAATCACCAGCACGTGCATCCCGAGGTCGAAGGCCAGGTACTCCGCCACCGTGAGAGCGGAGCGCGGGGTCACCAGGCGCTCCACCGAGGGAGCGTCGGCCAGGCTCAGGAACACCACCGCCCTTTCCATCGCTCCCGACTCCTCGAAGTTCCTTATGTAGAACATTGCCTCATCATGCTTTATCCCCATGCCTGCGAAAACGACCGCAAACTTCGCTTCCCCGCTGATCACCTTCGCCTGCCTCGCGATCTGCGCCACTATCCTCATATGCGGAAGGCCGCTGCCGGAGAAAATGGGCAGCTTCTGCCCTCTGACCAGGGTATTCATCCCGTCTATGGCGGATATGCCCGTCTGTATGAATTCCCTGGGGTACTCCCGCGCCGTGGGATTCACGGGCAGGCCGTTGACGTCCCTGGGCTCGCCGACCGGTTCGGGACCGCCGTCCGCGGGACGGCCGAGCCCGTCGAACACCCTGCCCAGGACTTCCTCGGAAACCGACATCATGAGGGGCTCTCCCCGGAAGCGCACTCGCGTGTCTTCCAGCCGCAGGCCTGAGGTGCCCTCAAAAACCTGGACTACCGCCGCGCCCTCCGAAACCTCCAGGGTCATCCCCAGGCGGACCTTGCCGCTCTTGTCGATTATCTCCACAAGCTCGTTGTAACCGACATTGTGGATGTTCTTTATTGCCAGCACCGGGCCGGATACCTCGTTTATCCCGACGTATTCACGCCGGTCGAGGAGCCTGTGGTCCACGGGATCAGGAGTAGATGCCTGCGAGTTCATCGAGCGACCTTTCCACTTTCTTCAAGAGGTCCTTCAGTTTGTCCGCATCGCTGTTCGGGTAGTCATGCTTCATCTGCATAATACTGCCCACCGCTTTGAGCTTCTTCACGCTGACCAGCGTCGCTCCCTTGGTTATGGCCTGAGACGCCAGCCGGTAGAACCTGACGATGATCTTGAGCATGAGGTACTGCTTCTCGGCAACGCAGAAGGCATCGACCTCGTCGAATGCGCTCTGCTGTAGAAAAGCGTTCTTGAAAATCTCCGCCGTCTCCAGTATGAGCCGCTGGCTGTCGGGAAGAACGTCCGCCCCCACGAGTTTGACCACCCTCTGGAGCTTGGCCTCCTTCTGCATCACCGAGATAATGGCCGACCTCAGTTCTTCCCATTCGCCGCCTGTCCTCTCGCCCCACCAGCCCAGCACGTCCTCGGTATACTCGCTGTAGGAGTCGAGCCAGCTCACCGCCGGGTAGTGGCGCGCGTTCGCGAGCTGCTTGTCGAGGGCCCAGAAGGCCCTGACGAATCGCTTCGTATGCTGGGTTACGGGCTCCGAGAAATCGCCGCCCGGCGGAGAAACGGCCCCTATGGTGGTGATTGAACCGGTCTCTCCCCCCAGCGTTTCCACCATGCCGGCCCTCTCGTAAAAACCGGCCAGGCGCGTGGGCAGATAAGCGGGGAAACCTTCGTCGGCCGGCATCTCCTCCATGCGGCCCGACAGCTCCCTCAACGCCTCCGCCCAGCGCGACGTGGAGTCGGCCATCACCGCAACGTGATGGCCCATGTCGCGGTAGTACTCGGCTATTGTTATTCCCGTGTAGATGCTTGCCTCGCGCGCCGCCACGGGCATATTGGAGGTATTCGCTATCAGTATCGTCCGCTCCATGAGCGACCTTCCGGTGCGGGGATCGACCAGCTTCGGAAAATCGGCGAGCACTTCTGTCATTTCATTGCCCCGTTCGCCGCAGCCGATGTATACGACAAGGTCGGCATCGCACCACTTGGCCAGCGCGTGCTGGACCATGGTCTTGCCCGTGCCGAATCCTCCGGGCACCACTACGGCTCCACCCCGGCTCACCGGAAACAGGGTGTCCAGCACCCTCTGCCCCGTGATGAGGGGAACCTCATGCGGCAGCCTCTTGAGATAGGGTCTGCCCACTCTCACCGGCCACTTCTGGTACATCCTGATCTCGGTTTCCCCCCCGGCGCCCGCGACCCTGGCCACTACGTCCTCAACGCCGTACTCGCCCCGGGCGGCTACGAAAGTGAGCTCCCCCTCCAGGGAGGGAGGCACAAGCACACGGTGCTCGATAAGGCTGGTCTCCTCAACCGACCCGAGAACTCCTCCTCCCCTTACTCTGCTTCCCTGCTTTGCCGCCGGCGCGAACTCCCATTTCCTCTCCCGGTCCAGCCCTTCGACAAGGAGGCCCCTCGACACGAAGTCGCCCGTCCTGGCCCGGAGCACATCAAGTGGTCTCTGCACACCGTCATAAATGCCTCCGACGAGCCCGGGGCCGAGCTCAGCGGACAGGGGCTCGCCCTGGCCGTAAACGGGCGCTCCCGCGCGGAGCCCGGTAGTGTCCTCATATACCTGAATCCAGGCCGAATCGCCGGCAATGCGGACGACCTCGCCCACGAGTCTCTCGTCACCCACGAAAACCAGCTCGAGCATCTCGACGCCCTTGACTCTGCCGGCTTCCACGACAGGGCCTACGACTCTCCGCACCTGTCCGACTACGTGCTCACTCATCTTTCCTCACTCATCATTATTGGCCAGCCTGCCCACAATCATGGCTCTTATTCCCGACCGCATCCTCTCAAGCCTGCGGCCCAGGGTGTTGTCGAAGACGACCCTCCCGTCGGCGGACGCGGCGACACAGCCGCCGCCGGCGCCGGCCGTGAACTCGGCTTGAAATGCAGTGCCTCCGGCAACCGCCTCCACTCCGGCCCGGATCTCGCCGAGCAGGGCCTCATCGGCCAGGCCCCTGTCCTTTTCGCTGAACCTGAGGACGACCCCTTCACCACCGATGGCAGCAACCGCCTCCACGGCGAGGTTGCGCAGGCTCTCCCGGTAGCGCCCCGGGTCCTCCCTGAGGTGGTCGAGCCCCTCCTCAATCTCAGCGAACATCTTTGCCACCGCCTGTTCCCGGGCGTCAAGCAGTATTCGGCGCGCCTCGATCCGCGCCGTGGACACTTCGCGCATCCTGATCTTCTCGACCCTGGAGTCCCAGCCCGCCCGGGCGTCTTCCCTGATTTTCTCGATCTCCTTCTCGGTCTTTTTCTCTTCGGCGACCGCGCTGCGGCCCGCGTTCTCAACCAGCTTGCGGGCCTGCGCCTCCGCATCAGCGAGAATCTCTTCTATTATCGCCGACTCCTGATGTGTCCCTTCCGTCTCGGTCATATGCTCACACCAATAGCTCTCTTCACTATGTCCTCTATCTCAGGCCGCTCAGGGTCCGGCCCCGACGAGTCGGGGATCTCCAGGACCAGCGGAAATCCGAGTCCGTAGAGGCGGGCTTCCACTTCATCCCTGATCCCGGCGGCCGCTTTCTCGGTAATCAGAACTACACCTGTCTCCCTATTCTCCACCGCCTCCCTGAGAGCGGTCAGGGCTTCCTCTCTTGTCTCGACCGCCCGGCCCTGAACTCCGACCAGCCTGAAGCCGAGCACGGTATCGTTATCGCCGATCACGAAGAACTTCATGGCTCACCCCGTACCGGACCTAGACCTTCCCCAGTATCATAATCGCAATAATGAGACCATAAATCGCGACGCCTTCCGCGAGACCGACAAACACCAGGGTGCGGCCCGCGATCTCCGGCTTCTCTCCTATGGCTCCTACGGCCGCGGCTCCCACATACGCTACTGCTATGCCGGCCCCGAGACATCCGAACCCCGTGCTTATGGCAGCCGAGAGGAATGCCCATTTGAGACTGCCGGTGTCCGCCTGCGCCCCCTGCGGTCGTCCTATCTGCGCGCGAGCCGCCGATGTCACCAGAACCGCCATGGCCACCACAATCAGAGTGACGAAGGAAACGGCGATCCACTTCTTCATGCCTGAACTCGTCTTCAAACTATCCACCACCTTTCACATTGTCCGTTCCTACGAATTTGCCCATGAAAACGGGTTTGTATTCGGCCTTCGCGGGCCTGAAGAACTTGCTGAAAAACTCATAGTACTCGAGTCGCATGGCCTGAATCGTCACGACAAGCCCCTCCAGCAATATGATGAGGATATTCCCCAGAATGAGGACGATATATGAAACCACCAGACCTCCGGGTTTCTCGGCCACGAGCTCGGCCAGACTGAAGACCGCCACAAAGAGACCGGCATGCGCGAGGCCGAAAGCGGCGACACGGATGAACGAGACCGTATTGGCCAGATATCCCATGAGGATCTCGAGTACTTCGATAACACCTTCCATAACGTATGTGCCGGGCCCTTCAGGAAAAGCGGCCTTGCGCTTGCCCAATGCCTTCAGAATCGGACCTTTCAGGAAAAAGAGGCAGATGGGCAGGACGAACAGGCCGAATAAGACCACAGGATGTGGAAACCCGCCTGAGGACATCAGGAAAGTCACAGTTATGCCGATGCCCGACCAGTAGATTATCCCCACGAGCGGCCCGGACTTGTCGAAGAAGTCCTCCACAAAGGAGTGCGCCTTCAGAGAGTTTACTATGTTGAGCACTATGCCCAGGCTCACGACAACCACTCCGAACCCTATCGAGAACTTGAAGAGGTCCGTGATGCCCTCGAGCGGCTTCACCCATATGGTCGGAATGAGGCTTTCGAGGCCGAAGAAACTCCCGTATAAGAAGCCGAAGACGATGGATGAGCCGCCGCATGCCGCCACCAGCCTGCCGACGTCCCTGAATCGCGCCGACCTCAACGAGGCCGCGATGCCCGCCACCAGCAGAACGAGACCGTGGCCCACGTCGCCGAACATCATTCCGAACATGGTAAGAAAGGTGATGGCCACGAAGAGAGTGGGGTCGACCGTATTGTAAGACGGCATGCCGTATCCCGAGACCAGCAACTGGAAGGGCTTGAGTAGCGAAGGGTTCTTGAGAAGCACGGGGACGTCCACCCTGCCCTCGCGCACCTTGCGTATGGACTCCGCGTCTGCAATCTCGATGACGACCTTTCCCCCGGTTCTCTCCCGTATGCGGGCCGCGAGGGCGTCCGACCCGTCGCCCGGTACCCATCCTGAGAAGACGGCGGTTTTCTCAGTGAGCTTGCAGTAGTGCTTTATCCTGGTGAGAAGTATTGCCGCCTCGACCTTCTTGAGAAGAGCAAGAAGCCTGGGCACCGCCTCCTCGGAAGACGCATCCAGGTTGAGGCCGACTTCTTCAAGCTCCTCCTCCACTCTCTCTATGTCCCGGTTCACCTTATTTACCATATCCGTGGAGACATGCTTCAGGCTGTCCGGAACCTCGATTGCCTTGAATCCCACGTCGCGCAGCGCGCGGTTCATAATATCCCTGTTCCTCTTGAGGACTATGACCACCACGTCCACGCTCGCGTCCGACCTGTTGAAAGGCAGGACCGCTGACGGAATATCGCTCAATTTCTCGGACAGGGCCGGCAGGGCTTTCTCGTCAACCGCACCCACCGCGCTGGCAAGGAGCGTGGACCGCTCAAGTCCGGTCAGTGGCAGGCCGGAAGGGGCTATTGTCTCCACCTGGACCCTGAAATGCTTGAGACTCGCCAGTTTTTCAGTGAGCTCTCTTCTGGCCTCCAGGATCGGCTCGAGGTCTTTCTCGATGGCGGCTGTCTCACGGTCTATCTCCGAGATCTCGACGATGCCGACGTCTCCTCCGCCCCCGCCGTCCTCCCCGGTCGCCGCAATTGCGCGGGGCGCCACCTGCTCGAGCAGGTCTCTCAGCCTTCGCTGCCTCTTGACATACTCGGTCGACAGCTTCCCGACTCCCACGGACTCAAGATCCGCGGCCCATTCGTCTATCTCCTCTATCCTTGTCAGATGAAGCACCCCGGCCTTCGCGATCTCCTCAAGCACGGGCTCCATGTCCTGCTTGAGGATCGCGATGCTCATGCGCTTCATCCTCTCGGGAACCAGCATAGTCTCCTATCCCAGGCCGAAGAGCCTATTCATTATCTCAGTCTCGTTCATACCGCTCGTCTTGCCTACGAATATGGTGAAGAGGTTCTTAAGCTCGATGCGTATGAGAATATAGAAAGCCAGAGTGCTGGTGATCCTGAACGGATACCCCGCCATCAGAGCCCGGGCGGTGGCAATGCTCATCTCGCCCACCACATGTTCTAATAGGGAGAGCCTCTCAAGGCTGAGGGCGGGGCCCCCGCCCCCCGGCGTCCTTCCCTGAAGGAGTTCGGAACTGATGTCTTTAAGCGCGTCACCGGCATGACCGGGAGCCGACAACCGCTTCGATATCTGCGAAGGGCCCGGTATCATGAACTCATGCACCTCGGCGTCGCGCATGTCGTAATACTGGACCAGCCTGGCGAGCCAGGACAGATTGAGGAGGTCGATTTCAGCGGCGATCAACCGCTCCCCATCGGCCCTGTCGGCGCCGCCCAGCGCCGCGATGGCGCCGAGAAGCCGCGCATAGTAGTCGGCCTCGAGGGCCACCTCCACGTAGAATATGGACCTGCGCGTCTTGTAGGCACTCGAACTCGAAACCACAGGCTCTATATATGGAGTGTGTCTCAGCGCAAGGGCTATCTCATCGATTGACTCGGCGGCCGTTATCTCATAGACGGGAATGTCGTGAACAAAGGAAGGATAAGAGATGTACTCATCGAGTGACGTGTCTTTCCCGTGCCACAGCCTGAGCGCGAACTCGAGATTATCGAGCTCCCAGCGCGACAGCAGCATCTTCCCCACCTCCGCGGGGCTCCCCGTGAGATGCCTTATCGCCCGCTTGAAGCGGTGAGCGGTCACTTCCCGCAGCGCCTTCTCGATGGCGAGCTCGTTGGCCTTGACGTCCTCCGGGATGTAGTCACCATAGGACGTGCGGGCAAGCGCAGTCAGCGCCTCCTCTATGGAGCCGGCGCGCACAATGGCCTCGAAGTCCCCGGGCTTGAGGAGCTCGGAGAGCATCGTCCGGGTGACTGCGTTGGTGACCGCGTATCGCGCCAGAGATCTCACGGCTCCAGCCCACCAATCTTGTTTATGCTTGTTTCGATCAGGCCGTGGTCCTTCAGTGTAGCGCCCTCTATAATCAACCGGGCCCGTTTCCGGGCCCCTTCGATGATCTTCTCGCCTTCCTGCCTGGCATCAGCCTTCGCTTTCTCCAGGTCCTCACGCGCCCGGGCCCGCGCCTCTTCCCGCGCTTTCTCCAGGGTCTCCGCCCTGCCGGCCCTGGCTTCGTCGACGATGCGCTTCCCCTCCGCCCTGGCTTCCTCGATTATCTTCTTGGCCCGGGCCTCGGCTTTGAGAATACGGTCGACCGTGTCTTTCATTTCTGCTTACCTTTGCCCGCGCGGAACTTGAAGCGCGCCTTGAAGTGGCGAAGGCTGAGTTCCCTGCCATGCGTGACTTCCACCGCGGGGATCTTGTCGCGGTTCTTATGAAGGCTCTGCACCGCCTCTACAACCGAGTCCAGGTCCTGCCTCTCATACCTCAGCCGCGGTATGGCGAAGCGGACGAAGTTGACCTCCGGCAGCCTTGTCTTGCCGGTCTCCTCGTCATAAGAGCCCAGCGCGAAGTTGCCGAGCTCGCATGCCCTGTGCCCGTAGCCGGCGAGGAGGAGAGCAGTAAACGAAATGCCCGCGAAGTCTCCGGGCTCGAGCGAAGTCCCCTGGAAGAACTCGTTGACGTCAAGATATATGGCATGGCCGCCGGCGGGGGTGAGGATGGGGATGCCGCGCTCCACCATGGCCTGTCCGAACATCTGGACCTGGTTTACCCTGTGTGTGAGGTACTTCTCCTGGGTCACGGTGCGAAGCCCAACGACCAGCGCCATTATCTCGCGGCCCGCGAGACCGCCGTATGTGGGATGCCCTTCCTTCATGACCTGGTAGTTGAAAAGAGCGTCCGGTATGTCCGGATAGCGGCGTATGAAATAGCCGTCCTCCCTCAGGAAGAGCCCACCGCCCATGTTGGAGAGGCCGTCCTTCTTGAAGCTCATGGTGAAGCCGTCGACGTAGGAGAACATCTCTTTTACGATGTCCCAGACATACTTGTTCTCATAGCCTTTTTCATACTGCTTTATGAACCAGGCGTTCTCGGCGAACCGGCAGGCGTCGAAGAAGATGGGGATATCGTATGAATGCGCTATCTCACTGGCTTCCGCGATATTCGCAAGGGATACGGGCTGGCCTCCGCCCGTGTTGTTGGTGATGGTTATGAACACCACCGGCACCCTGTCGCTCTCCTTCTCAAGGAGCCCCTTGAGCCTCTCGATGTTGATATTGCCCTTGAAATGGAAGTCCGAATCATGGTCCTTGAGCTCGGGCGCGAAGAGGTTAAGGGCCTGGATGTTATTGGCCTCGATGTTTGCCTGCGTCGTATCGAAGTGGCCGTTGGAAGGGATCACCATGCCGGAGCCCACGCGGCTCAGAATGTTGAACAGCGCGTCCTCGCTGGGCCTTCCCTGGTGGAAAATGAAGGCGTTGGGCCCGCCGCCGCCTGGGCTCGAGAAGAAGGCCTCGCCGAATGTCTCGCGGATCTGGTCGGCCAGCATGAAGTAGCCCTTGTTGGACCCGTAGGACTCGTCGCCCAGGTGAAGAGCCGCCCATTGCTCATTGGTCATGGCCGTGGTGCCCGAGTCCGAAAGAAGGTCGCAGCCGGTTATCATCTCGGAGGGGAAATAGAAGACGTTGAGGCCGACGCTCTCCAGCATCTCCGCCCTCTCTGCGGCCGTGAAAACGGATTTCATCTCAATTGAATGATTGAAATAAGGCCTCGGCTGGTTGCAGAGGCCCTCGTCCGAAGGGAATCTCTCTATGAGCTCGGTGAGATTCATATGTCCTCGATTCATTGGAATAGCCGAGTTGCCACTCCAACGTTTATAGCAGGTCGGCACGCCGTCCGCCACAAGAATCTAGGCATTGGGGTCAGGTCTTAAGATGCACATTCAGGTGAGGCCAGCTCAAGTGGGGTCCGGTCTGAGGATGCACTGCCAGGGAGGAAACCGGCCAGGAATCCCTAGGCATAGGCAACGGTTATAAGGTGGCTGCTGGTCTTTTTGGAATAGGGCTCGAAAGCGTACGACCCGTAAAACTCCACGCCGCGGAAGCCGGCCGACTTGAGCAGGTCTTCCTGTCCGTCCCTGAAAACGAGGTTTGGATAGTCAATACCCCAGGCTTCGACGCGGCCTTCCTCGCCCTCGTGGAATATATCCACGACATTATAGCGCGCCCCGTTGTCGAAGTAGTCGATAACGAAGAGCCGCGTGAAGTCCCTGGTGTCGTCAACAAGTATGAACCTCGGTTTCTCCGCCCATTGCTTGTCGCTCGTTCCCTGGGACAGGATGAGCACGCCGCGGCCGCGCAGAACGCCGCGCATGCTCTTGAAAGCCTGGAGCATCTGCAACGAGTCCGGCATCTCGCAGATGGCGCTGGTCAGGCAGACCACGGCGTCGAACTTCTCACCGAAGTTCTCAGGCAGCTCGCGATAATCGATGTGCCTGAGCGGTATGTCGATGTCGCGTTCACCCAGATTCCGGCGCGCCTGCGCCAGCATTGCCGGCGATACGTCCGAGCCCACAACCTCGAAACCGAGCTTGTGAAACAAGAACAGGTGGCGGCCCGTCCCGCATGCGCAATCCAGCACGCGCTTCACGCCGTTGTCCTCGAAGACCTTCTTATAAAAAGTGCTGAGCTGGGGGCTGTGAGCTTCGAAATGCCCGAAGAAGAGATCGTAGCGGTCGGCGAATCCTTCATAGGCGTCACCCCGGCCGTCTCCTTCTCTGCCCTGCCTGTTCATCTCAAACCTCCGTGTCTCCATCCCCGCGCTGCGGCCCGGGGACCAGGAAGCCCCTCCTTGATACTCTCTCAAAACCGATCTTCTCTGCAATCTTAATCGACACTGGGTTGTCATCGCTTGTGCTCCATACCGGCGTGAGGCCCATGCTCTGCACTCGATTGGCGACCATGGACGCGCAGGCCGTAGCGAATCCGCGGCCCCGCCAGTCAGGCAAAGTGTATACGCCTATGTCGGCGTATCCCCCGCTCATTGCGCTGGTATGCCCGATTGCAATCACCCTGCCTGAGATGAGCCCGCAGGCGACCACGCCTTCTTCAAGCATCTCCAGGCTCGTGCGGAAACCACAGCCCCGGAGCTCGGGCGGAGCGGCTTCGAGAAGAGCGACGTCGTCGGGGACCAGCTCGCGGACGTCATGGTGCCTGAAGTCGGTGGCCGGCCCGTTGAGCGCATAATAGAGGTCGCTGGTGCAAAGGACTTTCGCCCCCCCGTGCTTTTCGATGATATGCGCAAGTTCCTGCGCAATCTCTTCATTTACATTGATACTATCCCAATCCTCAACATATCGCAGCATCTCGAAGAGCGCCTGAGGGTCGCTCCCGAAGACCATAGGCTCTCTGGGCGCGCAGTCGAGCCGGATCACGGCAGCTTCATAATGCGGTGCTTCGCCAAGGGCAAATGCCCTGCACAACCGGCGGCGGAGGCTATGTGCCGGGATCACCGTCTCGGGGGCCTCCCCCAGCCAGTCGGCAAGAGCGCCGAATTCGGCCTCATCGATGAAATAGTCTGCACAATCGCGGCCGGTTTGCACAGATGGTCATACCCCGGGTAAGCGGATTTAGATTGCCGGGGTGAGTGTACAGGCTCCTCGCCCCAAATTCAATGGCCTTCTGGTCCGGCTCCTACCTGAGGACAACCAGCTTCTCGACGTCCGCAATCTCATCGCCGCAGCACAGGCCGACGAAATAGACCCCGGTCGGCACGGCGCGTCCGGCGTCGTCTCGGCCGTCCCATATGACGGCCTGCGGGCCGGCGCCGCAGCCATCTGCGACCGTGCGCATGCACTGCCCGGCGACATTGTATATCCTCAACGCCGCCCGGCCGGCCGGGGGAGCCGAGAACCTGATCGCCGTGGTTGTGCTGAAAGGATTGGGCTCAGCGCCGTGTAGTGCGACATCGGGCATTTCATCCGGCATGCGGGGCTCGACAGAAGCGCTGTCAACCTGCCAGCCGGCCAGCCTGGCAACCAGCCACCACACCGCCTTCCCCTTCTGCTCGCAGCTTTCATAGGTCGTGTGGCCGGACTCGTTGCCGTTAAACTGGGGGTGCTCCACGGGAACATCGGTTGAGTCGTATTCATATGAAGAGAACTCCCACCCCGTCGACGGATTGTACCACCAGGCGTCCAGGTCGGCGAAGTCGAAGAGCACGCGGTCGTTACCGGAGCAGTGCTGGCGAATCATCTCATTATTTACATACCTGTTGTAGCCGCTGCTCCCGGTGGCCTGCGCATTGCATGTCATGTATACAAACCTGACGCCGGGGTACTCGCTTTCCAGCAGCGATATGGCGTCTATGTAGTCCTGGCACTGCGCCTGGCTGTAATAGTTGAGCTGTGTGCACCAGGACCACATCGATACATTGATGGTGGGGTTGCTATTCAGAACGTCCCGGGTGTAATTGAGGCCGGTTTCCGTCTCCCAGTACTCGTCCGGGGTAATGTAAGTGTCATGCTCCTGTCCGTCGAATATGCAGAGGGCGCCCGCCTCCACGGGAAGCGAGGAGTAGCCGATGGCCACGCTGTAGGCGGCATCGCCCGACTCGATGCGGCTGAGCCCCGTGGTGAGCTGGCCCCCATGCGAAGTATGGGCGTAGTGCATCCTGATGCCGGCCTGGGCGGCGTCGACCCACGCCCTGGGAATGGCCGACGTGTCCGTGCAGGCATGCGTGATGATGATAGCCTCCGCCCATGCGGATGCGCAGGTAAACGCAGTTGTGCAGACGAGGCAGACCATGAGAACTGCAGCGTGATGACCACTCTTTTGCACGGGTCTCTCCTTTCAGGTATTGCCCACTTATTGTAGCATACCGCACACACATATCTAATTCAATGACATTATTGGAGATAGACAGATATATGACATCAGCGCGCCAGGCGGCGACCTGGAAACGTGGTCGACGCCCGTCTCAACTGCAAGAAGCATTCCACTGCCGGGGAGCCGCGATGTATACCGTCGAGCAAGTCCCGTGACATGTCGGGGAGAGTGCCGGTGCTAGCGTCTGCGTTCGCCCAGAAGAACGATGTCCCGGAGTTCCTCCGTGCTCTCCGCGGCCATCCACTTCTCCTCGAAACCCGGGTCCTGGACTATCTGGGCTATGGCCGAGAGGGATCTCAGGTGGAAGTTGCGCTCGTCCCGCGTGCCGACGAGCACGAATATGGCGTGAACGTGCGGGGCGTCTTCGGAGAAATAGACACCGCCCTTCGACCGCGCCAGCAGTATGTCGAAAGTCTTCTCGCCCTCGACGACTATATGCGGTATCGCCAGGCCGGGACGGAGCACAGTACTGCTCTGCTTCTCCCGCTCGTGAATCGCATGCAGAATATCATCCGGCATCAGGCGGAGGTGCCCGGACATGGCCTCCGAGACAATCTTGAAGAACGGCTCGACATCCATCGTCTCGTCGATATCGAGCACCATGCTCTCCTCAATTACCCGGTCAAACCTGTCCTTGGTTATGTCGTCGCGCTCGCGGATAATGTCCTTAAGCTCGGTCTCAAGACATCTGGTCGTGATTTCCTTCGCGGTTATCCGCTCGATGAGATGGAGAAGCGCGAATTCGCGGATCGTCCTGCCACGACCGTACACCCAGTACACAACGACCCCGGTCCCGATTATGCCAAGGCTCGAGAAAAGCGAGGCCCGGCCCATCTGGTAGAGCAGGAACATGAAACCCGCCACTCCTACGATCTGAATCGCCGGGTAGAGCGGCACCCGGAACCGCGGCCGGTAGTTCTGGATTCGGCTCTCCCTGAGGATGATGACTGCAAGGCATGAGAAAGTATACGTGATAATGAGAACCGTGGAAGCCGCCTTCACAAGCGTGTTGAGTTTCATAAAGAGCGCAAGGATCATGAGACCGCCCGTTATTAGAATCGAGACATAGGGCGTCTTGAATCTGGGGTGGATTTTCCTCAGGAATTCCGGAAGCAGACCGTCGCGGCTCAGGGCCAGGGGATAGCGCGAAGCCGCCATGATGCCCGCGTTCGCGGTCGATATGAAGGCGAGAAGCGCCGCGATACCCATGACTATCCAACCGGACCGGCCCATGAACGCCTCCGCTCCGTCCGAGATAGGCGTGGGCGAGTGATCTAGCAGGTTTGCGTCAAGCACGCCCGTCGTAACCAGCACCACCAGCATATAGAGAAGCCCCACGATTACAAGCGACAGTATCATCGCCAAAGGTATAGTGCGGCCCGGGTCTTTGATCTCCTCGGCTATGCTCGCAACTTTGAGAAGGCCGCCGTATGAAACGAACACCATTCCCGCCGTAAGGAAGATGGCTGACGTGCCGCCGGGGGCGAACGGCTCCAGGTTCTGCACCCGCACTTCGGGGAATCCTCGCGTGGCGTAGAACACGAGAACGGCGAGCAGGCCCAGCACAAGCGCCACCTGGGTCCTGCTCGCCTGTTTGACGCCGATTAAGTTAACGAGGACAAAGAATACGCAGAGCGCCGTTGCTACGGCCTGCATATTGATGTCGAAGAGCACCCGGGCGAAGGCCGCCATTCCGACGAGCGCGAAAGCGCTCTTCAAGGTAATGGAGAACCAGGTGATCAGCCCGTCGACCGTCCCGACGGCGGGACCGAGCGTCCGCGTTACATAGAAGTACGTTCCTCCGGCCTTGGGCATCGCCGAGACCAGCTCGGCCTGGCTCAACATGCCCGTCGCCGCCAGCAGCCCGGCAATGAAATAAGAAAAAACCACTGCAGGTCCGGCAACGGCATGGGCGATACCGGGCAATATGAAGAGACCCGAGCTGATCATCGCCCCGCTCGCTATGCAGAACACGTCCAGCAGTGTCAGTTCTTTTCTCAGGTCCATGGCAAACCCTTCTGCCGGCAGGCGACATCATTTTACAACCTCGTCAACATATTGGCTATCGCTTTCGCCTGAATCTCTGCATCTGCCTGATGCGCTTGGCGAGCTGCTTCTGCTTGTTCTTCTGGTCGAGCCTGGCTCTCTGGTCCTTGCGGACAGCGAGCATATTGAGCTCGCGCTTGATTTTCTTGTAGCTGGAGAAGCGCTTATCATCAAGGTCTCCGCTCTCGATGGCCTGCTTGACCGCGCAGCCGGGCTCGCTTTCATGAGTGCAGTCTCTGAAACGGCATCCTCCCGCGAGGGCTTCTATATCCTCAAAGGAGCCTTTAACACTGTCCTCATCGGCCCACATCTGGAGCTCGCGCAGACCGGGAGTGTCGATTAACACGCCCCCGCCCGGAAGCATGACGAGCTCGCGCGACGTGGTCACATGCCTGCCCCGGCCGTCCGCTTCCCGCACCTCCCCGGTCGCCTGGCGTTCCATACCGAGCAGGCGGTTGATCAGCGTTGACTTCCCGACACCGGATGAGCCCAGCAGCACCGCTGTCTTTCCCGGGCCGAGATACTCCTCGATCGCCTCCAGCCCCGTACCCTCCCTGGCGCTGACCGCGTGCGTCGGAATATCGAAGGCGATGGTCCCGACCTCGCCTATCTTGGCCTCCACGTCTTCACAGAGGTCTGCCTTATTGAGAATCACTACCGGCCGTGCGCCGCTCTCCCACGCCAGAGTTAGATAGCGCTCGAGCCTCCGCAGGTTGAAGTTGCTTGCGAGACCCATTACGAGAAACGCGGTGTCGATATTGGCCGCGAGCACCTGGCTTTCGGTTTTCACCCAGGCCACCTTCCTCAAGAAGGCGCTTTTTCTGGGCAGCACGCCGTGTATGATGGCGCGCGCCTCGCCGTCCATCGGCCTGACGGCAACCCAGTCGCCGACCGCCGGCATCTCCCCGCTCAGGCCCGCTTCATAGCGGAGCTTGCCCCTCACCTTCGCAGTGAACTCTCCACGCTCCGCGTACACCAGATAGAGGCTCTTATGCTCGCGCGCTATTCTGGCAGGCAGGAGATTCTGTGACCTGTATTCCCGGAAGGATTCCTCGAAACCCGAATCCCACCCCAGTGCATATAACTGCATTATCTCAATCCTCCTCGTGAGTTAAATCCCGGCCCACGGAGGAGTTCATCACCTTTTGTGCGGACGCTCACCTCAAGCGGCCGCCTCCGTAAGCCTCAATACCGATTCCGCATAACGCCAGTGTTCCGGCATTCATGTAGCGTCCTCCTTTCATCCGTTCAAGTCCGCTCGCATGCCTGTCTCATTTGTTCGTCCTGCGGGCCACCAGCCTTACGAATCCCATGAAGCGCCCCCCGTCCTCCTCCAGCACCGGCGCCTCCGAAGGGAATATGTTGGTGCCCGCGGCCTCAAAGGCCTTATCGCTCTGAGCCCAGAAGCGCCAGCCGTCCTCCAATATGTCCGCGACCTCCAGATCCACGAGGCTCGACCGGCCCCAGAGGCTGCGCCACCAGTCAAGTGTGTGGAAGGTCCAGCAGTCCTCGGCCCAGAACGCGCTTCCGTCCCCGCGCTTCCTCGTGAGATGCTCGGGTACGTCCCCGTCTAAGTCGCGCATGAGAGCGGGCACGACGATTCCTATCTGCCCGCCTGCCTCAAGGAACTTCGTAATGTAGCCCAGGTATAGGTCGTCGGTCCCGTAGTAGTGATACGAGTCCAGCGACACGATGGCGTCGAAAAAGTCCTCTGCGTAGGGAAGCGCATGGGCCTCGGCATGTATGGGAAAGATCCTGTCTTCAAGGCCGGCTGCGCGTACGCGCTCCCAGTTGTCTCCGGCCTTAATCCAGAGATCATTGGCCCACACTTCGACTCCATACTCCCGGGCCAGGAAGACCGAGCTCAACGCCCTGCCGCAACCCATGTCGAGCACCCTCATGCCCGGCTTAAGAACCATCTTCTCACAGAGCCACTCGCTGAGCCAAAGCGCGTTCGGCCCCATCTGGTTCTCCGCGACCCAGACCGGGTCATAGGCATTCGACTTCGGGAACCGTTCCGTCTCTAGCATATTGCGGAGCTCTTCAGCACTGATTTTCATTCTCCAGCCTTTCGTATAAGTAGCTCACTCCTGTCATATTATCGGCAGCAGGGCTGTCATTACTCGCATGTCCTGACGGAGCCCGCGTCGTATAGCACAGACTGTGCTCAGGCCGCGGCCGTGGTCGGAAGATAAGCGGATAGACGTCCCCGCCGGGAACGCCCTGGAACCTCGGTGTGAAAACTAGAAGCGAGGTATCCCGGGGCGCGACCCTGCACGAATGCGCACATACCCTGCAGTCATTAAATCACGCCTCCTTTCGGGACTGTTACAATCACCTCATACAAGCCAAGTATACCAACTCCCCGGCACCTGTCAACTCTGAAGATAGGCTCTTCCCGGCCGGGCGCGGCGCGGACTCACAGACAGGCCCTTATCTCGGCGATTATCTCGGCATACTCCCCGGGGGAAAGCCTCATTTCCGCATAGTCTTTGCCGAGCACAGGCTGCGTGAGGTCGATCTGATCCGATTTGCGCCGGGGGATGACATGCCAGTGAAGATGGGGAACCAGGTTCCCGAGGAGCTCGTAGTTCATTTTGTGAGGCGAATAGGCCCTGTCAATCGCCGATGCGATGTCCATAAGGTCGTCCATGAAAGCTATTCGGTCTTCGCGGTCGAGGTGATAGAGCTCGGTCGCATGGGCCCTGTTGTAGACCAGTACTACGTATCCCCGGCAGACCTGGTTTCGGGCGACGAATGCGGTCGAGACCCTGAGGTCGACAATCCAGTAAAGGCTCTCCTTCCGGTACTCCTCCCTGACCTCCTCGCAAAGCAGGCAGTACTTCTCCTTGGACGTCATATCGGTCCCCCTAACGGGTGGTCTTGCGCGCGCGAACTGCGATAAACGACGGCAGCCGGCTGCGCCGCTTGAAGGCATCCGGGTCCCGCTTCCTTACCTCTTCCCCGGCCTGCGGCTCGAGGAATCTCTCAAGCGCGAAGCCGGCGTCAAGCAGGCTTGACAGGATCGCACCTACGGGCCGCCTGTAGCAGGGGACGACTACGGGCTCCCCGAAGCCGCGCCAGCAATCCTCCACGAGCCCGGTGGCGAAGTAATTGGCATCCGGATGCCGCTCCAGAGCCGAAAATGGGTGGCCGCATGAAAACACCAGAATGCCGAATCCCTTCAGGACGCGGTTGAACTCAGACAACAGCGGCGCCCAGTCCTCGACGTAGTCAAGTACGAGGGGCGCGAGAACGAGGTCGAACGACCGGTCCTTAAGAAAGGTGAGCGGTCTCCCCAGGTCGGCGAGATGCAGCTCCGCGCGCTTACCCACTCTATTCCGGGCCTGCCGGAGCATTTTCGGGCTCACATCCACTCCGACGACCTCAGCGCCGCGCTCCACAAGCCATTCGACATAGCGGCCGGACCCACAGCCGGCGTCCAGCACCCTCATCCCGCCCACATGAGGCAAGAGTGACAGTGTCGCCGGGCGCTCAAAGCAGGCGTTTTCCACCTTGTCATCGATCAGAGCCGCATATCGCTCCGCCAGCTTCTCGTAGGCATCAAGGGCTATCGGCTTTCGTTTTCGCGGCATCGCGCAGTCTACTCCTGAGCCGGGACGGCTTCCGTATCCTCCACCGTTCCGGTCCCATCGCCCTCGACGACCTCGCCTTCTTCCGGCATGCGCCAGTGGTCGTCGAAGGTCATATGCATATGGAAGTGCTTCTTTATAAAGAGGAAGCCGCCGGTGGCCTCCACGCTCATACTCGCCGGGCGCCATGTGTCGGGGTCTGTAAATTCAAAGACAACAGTGGTATTCATCTTCTTCACTCGTTTGGGAAGGGGATCTGTCGTATATTCCATCTTCAGGGGCACGCCCTTTTCCAGTTCGAGCCACACCTTCCCCGTCACGACCGTATCGTCGTCATCATCGTCCTCATCGTCACCCTTCCGTTCATCCTCGAACTCGAACACGGCGCAGCGCCTGCCGTTCACAACCTCCACATCGCCGGTAGCATGGAAGTTCATACCGTCCTGGTGCTCCGGATCGAATGGCATGTACCCCTCCATGGTGACGCTGCGGTCATCATCACCGCCTTCATCTTCGTTTTCTCTTTCTTCCTCTTCTCTCCTGGCCCTCTCCTCTTCTGTTATGTCCTCCCCGTTATCGAGCACTTTCACCAGCTCGCCTTCGACCTCTCCGTCCTCATCGAGATAGAGCCGCGTCCATACTTCATGACCCCTCTCGTCTTTGGGCTGCCCGTGCTTGTCCACTTCCTGCATGTGCATGTAGACGCTGCCCGGAACCCAGTTGTCATTTGACTCGTAAAGCGAGATGGCCTTCGACCACAGCGAGTCCGGGCCCTCTCCGGCGAGCAGCGACGCCGGGCCCGCAAACGCGAGCAGCAGCATGAGGATTAGCGCAACGACATAACACCTCCACATATATTGCCGTCCTTTCCAAGGGGCTGATTCGGGGGCAGTATACAATGGCCCTATCAGGATTTTCAAATACTCTTTGCCCTCTTGCCCCGGAGTGTTGATTGTGCTCTCTGCTATCCGCCCCCGCGGACATGTGGCCCGGGCACTCCGGAGGATGTGTGGCCCCGGCACTCCGGAGGACATGTGGCCCCGGCATCCCGGAGGATGTGTGGCCCCGGCACTCCGGGAGGTATATTGTGCATTTCAAGACCTGACCCCAAATAAGAGACCTGACCCCAACGGGGGCTTGACCGGCTCTCGGGCACCAAATACAATGGGGCGAAGCCATGATGAAACTTGAGAAGATAGCCATAGTGAGCGAGGACATATCCTCCCCGCTGGACGAGGGGTTCAAGAAGGCCACCTCGGAGATAGCGGCAGCCATTGCCGTGAGGCTCCGGGCCACCATCTTTGCGTCAAGATACGGAAAGCTCCCTTTCGAGGTTGAGACCCTGCCGCGTAACAAGCTGCTGCTGGGGAGCGGATTCTCAAGCCGCTTGAAGCGAGTCGATTGCGACGCGATCCTCTATATCCCGCAGACATCGGCGACGCCCATGAGCATGACGCGGGCCAAGCTCATCAGGATGCAATCGGGCGGGAAACCCGTGGTCGTGCTTTCCCTGCAGAGGCGCACCTTTTCGGACATAGTCAGGAGCTTCATATCGTTTGTCCGCCCGAGACTGGCCCTCGTGCTGTCCGAAGAGAGCCGGGCCATTATGGAGAAGGCGGGGGTGCGCGCGAAGCGAGTTCCGCTGGGCGTGGACACGGCCGTCTTCAGGCCCCCCGCGGCCGGCGAGAAGGAGCGCCTGAGGGAGAAGTACGGCCTGGGCAAGGGCAAGATCGCGCTTCATATAGGCCACATATCCGCCCGGCGGAACCTCAAGCTGCTCAAGAGGCTGGAACTGAAAGGTACCAGGCTGGCCGTCGTGACAAGCACGAGCACGGTGCCGGACCCCGGGGTGCGGGAGTGGCTGAGGCGCGAGTCGGTTGCGGTTATAGACGAGTACATAGAGAACATAGAAGAGATCTACCGGCTGGCCGACTGCTACCTGTTTCCGACCCTGAACGCCAGGGGAGCCATCGAGATACCGCTTTCGATCCTGGAGGCCATGGCGACCGATATACCCGTCGTCACCACGGCGTTCGGCGGCATCCCGGATCTATTCACCGAGGGAAACGGCCTTTTCATCTGCGGAGAAGAGGGAGAGTTTAAAGAGAAATTCGCCCGGGCCATGAGTCTTGAGCGGGCGTCGACAAGAAGCATGGTTGAGAACCTCACCTGGGACAGCGTTGCAGACGAGATCCTTGAGGTTATGGAGCAGGAGATCGGATGAAGCGTAAGATAATAGTGCTTATGGGGCTTGACGGCAGCGGCAAGACCCTGCAGGCCAACATGCTGGCCGAATGGCTCGCCGCCAGGGGCGAGAGAGCGGAGGTGGTGTGGATGCGTGGCGAGTCCTATATAACAGCCCCCCTGATCCG
This sequence comes from bacterium, assembly GCA_050125095.1. Lineage (GTDB taxonomy): Bacteria > Arandabacterota > Arandabacteria > Arandabacterales > JALGWA01 > JALGWA01. The sequence continues at coordinate 9,744 of JASFEA010000004.1, read as the reverse complement.
GATCGGCAAGGCAGTTCTCGGAGGACCCCGCGAAGAGAAACGCGGAGAGGGGATAGCCGATCCCGATTCTTACCGCAAGTACACGCGGTCCAAGCAGTCGATGTTCAGAAACCCCCTTCTGCGCGGCATCTGGCGCTCCACGACGCTCATCGACCATTACATAAGTTTCAGGAGAGCGGTCGGGCGCCTCAAGCGTGATGTCACGACGGTTATACTCGACAGGTACGTCTATGACTCCATGATAGACATAGACTCGGCTTTCGGTAGCGAGGGCCGCGAGGCCCTGCGCCTGCTGGGTTCGGTCTTCTTCAGGCTCTTTCCCAGGCCCGACAAGGTTCTGCTTCTGGACCTTCCCCCGGAAGAGAGCATGAAGCGCAAGGACGACATCCCGTCAATTGAATACCTTGAGTCCCGCCGCCCGGTTTACCATATTATCGCAGAGCATGTCGGCGCCAGCACCGTGGACGCAACCAAATCGAAAGAGGACGTGCAGACCGACATCCGCAGGGAGATAGGGGGAGCAACAGGTTGAGCAGACTGGTGATACTGGGTATAGACGCCCTTGACCCCGACCTCGTGGAGAAGTGGGCGGCCGACCTTCCCAATATCTCGAAGATAATGGGGGCCGGTTCCTACCGGCGGCTCGAGTCCACCAAACCTCCCGACTCCATACCGGCCTGGGTGACCATCTTCACGGGACAGCACCCGTGGGAGCACGGCATCGTGGACACGATGGACTATCTCGACTTCAAGGGGAAATCGACTCTCGACACGAGCGCGCTGGTCGGCAAAACCTTCTGGGACAGGGCGAGCCAGGCCGGAAAGAGGGTCTGCGTCATAAATCCGCTTCTTGCCTACCCCGTGTGGAAGCTGAACGGCATAATGGTGAACGGTCCCGTGTTCATCACGGGCGAAGTCCAGGCGGAGCCCCCGGACATCCTGACGCGCTTCAATGTTCCCGAGCTCGGAGGCATGACCGACTTCCCGCAGAAAAGCGAGCTCGGCGCCTTCATCGAGCGCACCGCTTTCGTTACCCGCGACCTCGCGAGATTCGGTCTGGAGCTTATGGACCTCGAGGATTGGGACCTATTCTTCCTCTCGTTCCTGACGCTCGACCGCGTGATGCACTACCTGTGGCGCTACATGGACCCCGGCGACCCGACATATCCCGGCAGCAACGAGTTCGAAGGCGCCATCAGGGACTTCTTCATCCTCTTCGACGGCATCATCGGAGACTTCATGGAGCGGCTTTCACCCGGTCAGGCCCTCCTCATAGTCAGCGATCACGGACATGGCATGAGGCCGCCCAACGCCGTATTCATAAACGAGGTCCTCAGGGGAGAGGGCTACCTGGCCTCGAGGCAGGGCGCCGCGGGGCCCCTGAGCCCGGTGGCCCTCGTGGAGAGGACCAAGAACGCTTTTCTCACGCTGATGCAGAGACTCGACCTTGAGGACTGGGTCTACAGGATAGCGCATATCATACCCAAGGAGAAGCGCAAGAGCCTCAAGTCCTCCTCATACGCCACCGAGAAGGAGGCCAGCCTGGCATGGACGTCCGACCTTGGAGGCGGGACATCATTCAGCGGCATAGAAATGAACCGGCCGTTGATAGAGGCCTCGGGCGGGGACTATGAGGACCTCAGAGATAAGCTGATTGCCCTGCTTCTGTCGCTTACAGACAAAGACGGAGACCAGGTCGTGCTCTACGCGCGGCGGCGCGAGGAGGCTTTCAGCGGCGGGAGCGTGGGCAAGTACCCGGATATCGTCTTCGAGCTCAAGGACACCTACGGCGTCGACCGGACGCTCTTCTGCGGCACGCTGGGCATGACCACCACCCATAAGAAGGTCTCGGGAGGCCACGCCCAGTTCGGCGTTCTCATGCTGCACAACTCCGGGCGCCCCCTGCCCGAGCGTGATATGCGCATTTCGGAGGTGTTCCCGACCGTCCTGGAGGTCCTTGGCCTGGGCGGCTAGGGGGCAGCGGCGGGGGGCTGCGGGGCCCCGGCCGATGGCCGCAATTCCCTGCAAATAAAGGTTCTAAGCGTATTGCGCAAGGTGGCCGAGATATATATAATGTGGGGAGTGTGTCTCACCGGCACCATCATCCAGGTTTGTGGATTTCGTTAATGTCATTGAGGAGGAGAAGAGCCGATGATCAAGCCTCATGGGGGGAAACTCGTCAACCGGCAGCTGGAAGGCGACCAGCTCAAGAAAGCCCTCGCCAGCGTTGAGGGAATGAAGAGCATCACCGTTGACGCGGAGACGGTAAAGGATATCCGCAACATCTCATGTGGGCGTTACAGCCCGCTGGAGGGCTTCATAGGCAAGGCCGATCTCGAGCCGGTGCTTGAAAACATGCGGCTGGCGAGCGGCGTGCCGTGGACGGTGCCCATCCTCCTGGACGTGACCGAGAAAGAGGCAGCCGGGCTCAGCGAAGGCGACGATGTCTGCCTTAAGAGCGGGGACGGCAAGCCGATTGCGATTCTCCACATGACCGAGAAGTTCTCATATCCCAAGGATAAGATCGCGGCAGCTGTCTTCGGCACCAATGACCTGGAACACCCGGGCGTGAAGTCCACGATGGAGATGAACGATGTCTTCCTGGCCGGCGACATCGACCTCGTCGACCCCACGAGAGATCCCTTCCCCGAGTACAACCTGACTCCAGCCGAGACCAGGGAGGTATTCGAGAAGAGAGGCTGGAAGACGGTGGCTGGATTCCAGACGAGGAACGCCCCGCATGTCGGCCACGAGCGCATGCAGAAGACCGTGCTCTCGCTTGTGGACGGCCTTCTGATTCACCCCGTTATAGGCAAGAAAAAGAAGGGCGACTACAAGGACGAAGTCATACTCAAGTGCTATGAGGCTCTTCTCAAGGAGTACTTCCCGGAAGACAGGGTCTTTCTCAGCATTCTCCCCATGGAGATGAGATACGCCGGTCCGCGAGAGGCCGTGCATCACGCAATCATCCGTAAGAACCACGGCTGCACGCATCTCATCGTCGGCAGGGACCACGCCGGCGTCGGCGACTACTATCATCCCGAGGCCGCAATCAACATCTTCGCCGAGATCGGCGACCTTGACATCAGCCCGATCACGGTGCGCGGAGACTTCTTCCATTGCAAGAAGTGCGCGGCTCTGGAGAGCGACAGGACCTGTCCGCATGGCGACGACCAGAAGATCTTCTTCTCCGGCACCGTCGTCAGGAAGATGCTCACCGAGGGCGGGACTCCTCCTCCGGAGATGATCAGGCCGGAGGTATTTGAGGCCCAGAAGAAGTTCGAAAACCCGTTTGTGGGCTAAAGAGGAGAGCAGTATGGCACTCAAGAAGAAGGTCATGGTAATAGGGCTGGACTGCGCCGCGCCGCAGCTGGTCTTCGACGAATACGCCGACCAGCTTCCCAATTTCAAGAAGATCATGAACGAGGGCGTCTACGCGAGAATGAAGAGCAGCATCCCTCCCATCACCTGCCCCGCATGGATGTGCATGGTCACGAGCAAGAACCCCGGGAAGCTGGGCATATTCGGCTTCAGGAACCGGAGCGAATACTCCTACCAGGATTTCTGGATAGCCAATTCGACGGTCATTCACGAGCCCACCGTCTGGGACTTCATAAACCGCGAAGGATATCTGGCGAATATAATCGGCGTGCCGCAGACGTATCCGCCCAAGCCGATGAACGGCCTGCTGGTCACGGGCTTTCTCGCCCCCGACACCGACAGCGACTACACGTTTCCCGGGTTCATAAAGGACGAGATCAAAGCGGCGGTGGGAGACTATACGATAGATGTCAAGAAGTTCCGGCGGGAGGATAAGGACTCGCTGCTTCAGGAGATCCGCGACATGGCCAAGCAGCGCTTCGACCTGGCTGAGGCCTTCCTCGAGAAGCCCTGGCACTTCTTCATGTTCATCGAGATGGGGCTGGACCGCCTACACCACGGTTTCTGGAAATACATGGACAAGACCCACCGGAAGTACGAGCCGGGCAACAAGTACGAGAACGCCATTCCGGATTATTACAAGTATCTCGATAAGCGCATCGGCGAGCTCATGGCCAAGCTGGACGACGACACGGTGGTCATAGTGGTATCGGACCACGGCGCCAAGAAGATGGAGGGCGCCATCAACGTCAACGACTGGCTGATTCAGGAAGGCTACATGAAGCTCAAGACCGTGCCCAAGGAGGTGACCAAGTTCGACAAGGTCGAGGTGGACTGGGACAACACCACCGCCTGGGGGCTCGGCGGCTACTACTGCCGGCTCTTCCTCAATGTGAAGGGCAGGGAGAAGAACGGCATCGTCGACCCAGGGAAATACGAAGAGGTGCGGGACGAGATAGCCGAGAAGCTCCGCGCAATCACCGATGAGAACGGCAAGAACATCGGCACGAGAGTACTCAAGCCCCAGGAAGTCTATAACGGGCCACATATCGACCAGGCCCCAGACCTCATCGTTTACTTCGGCGACCTCTACTGGCGTTCGACAGGTTCGGTCGGCCATGACTCGATTCATTCTTTCGAGACCGAGGTCGGCCCGGACGACGCCGTGCATGCCGAGCACGGGATTTTCATGCTCTATGACCCCAAGGTCAAGCGCGGCAAGAAGATCGACGAAGTGAGCATATATGACATAGCGCCTACCATCCTCAACGAGATGGGTCTCGAGATCCCTCCGGAAATGGAAGGCAAACCCGTCACTTACTAGAAGGGGGAGTTCAATGGAGAAAGGTGTTTTTCTTTGGTTCACAGGCGTCCCGGCTTCCGGGAAATCAACAGTCGCACGGGGCGTTGAGAAGGCGCTCAGGGACCGGGGCGTGCTGGTGGAGAACCTCGACGCCGACGAGATCAGGGCCAATTTGAGTCCCGACCTGGGCTACACAGCCAAAGACAGGGATATCAATACCAAGAGGCTCGCCTTCATGGGCAAGATGCTGACGCGGAACGGCGTCTCGGCCATAGTGGCGGCCGTGTCGCCCCTGAGAGCCCACCGGGACCGCGCCCGCAGCTATGTAGACAACTTCGTGGAAGTCTGGGTCCAGGCCTCACTCGAGGAATGTAAAAAGCGCGACCCCAAAGGGCTCTATAAGCGCGCCGAGCGAGGCGAGATAAGCGACATCGCCGGGTGGCACATGCCGTTCGAAGAGCCCGAGAAGGCGGAAGTCATCGTTGACACCAACAATGAAAGCGTGGAGCAGTCGGTGGCCAAGGTCATGCTCGCGCTGGAGACCATCGGTTACATCAGCAAGGGCGGAACCGGCGAGGACAAGGCCTACTCCGAGGAAGATGAAGAGAAAGTCAAGGAACGCCTCAGAGGTCTCGGCTACATAGAATAAGGGCGCCGAATCAGGGCAACAGCCCTGTCAGAGGAAAATGGGAAGGCCTGCTCTCCCGAGCAGGCCCTCTCCTTATTTAACATCCATTTAATTCTGACGTCCACGCAATTGCGTCTCTCCTACGCCAGTAGCGACTTGCCGTCCATGTCGGACGGGCGGTCGGCCTGCATGACGTCGAAAATCGTCGAGGTCACATCTATCACGGCCGCGCCTTCGGGCTTGAGCTCAAGTCCCCTTGTAAAGAGCATGGCGTCGTCGTAAGTGTGCATGCCCACGATGGGGCCCTTGCCGGAGAGATTGTCCTTCCCGAACGCGCCCTTGGGGTCGTACCCGTCCACCGGATTTACCACCAGGTCGGGAGCGTACTCGAAGTTGGGCCCGTCATAGAGCTCCTCCCTGGTGAGTACCCCCCGCACGACGCGCGTGCCCTCCTCATCGCAAAGGTCCAGGAGCTCTTTCCTGACTTCTTCTCTCAGGGCTTCGTAATCGCCTTTCTTGACGATGCCCGCCGCCTCGCGGCCTTCGAGGTTGATGTAGATACGCCCCGGGTCGAGGCAGAATACCCTTGTCCTGGAGGTATCCATGTCCTCAAGCGACTTGGCGTCCGGTTTGCAGACCAGGTAACCCCTGTCTTCCAGGAATCTATTGATGTATATCTCCTTCTTCAGCGTGCAGAATCCATGGTCGGACATGACGAAGAGGTTCACATCGTCGCCAACCTCCGCGTCCACCCGCCCAATGAACTCGTCGATGCCGGCGTATATGTCCATGAACTGGGCTCCGTACTTCTCGTCGTCCTTGTCCATATACTCCCACATGAAGTGATGCAACCTGTCGGTCTCCATGAAATGGACGATGGCGAAGTCGTATTTATCTTCTTTATAGAGACTCATGAAGTTACGGGCGCGGGCCTCGAAAACTCGTTTGAGGTCCGGATGGCAATTGTCAAGGTTCTCTCTGGCCCGCCATGGATCTATGTCGAGTTCATAGCCGCCCTGTTTGAGCCTTGAGGCCACTGCCGGCGGGTAGGTCGCGCCGTCGATCTTGGGTGCCAGGAATCCCGAGACGAGTATGCCGTTCACCTTGCGGGGCGGGTATGTGACCGGAACGCCCATGGTGAGGACCTTCCTCCCCTGGTCGCTCAGCACTTCCCACATGGTCTTGCTTGTCATATTGGACGAGTTGGGTATGTAAAGGGAATAAGTGCCCGGCTTCCGGTCTATGAAACCGAAGATGTTGTGCTTGGCCGCGTTTTTTCCGGTCATGAAGGTCGACCATGCGACGCAGGACACCGTCGGGTGCACCGACTTGGTCTCGATAAGCGAGCCCTTGGCGAACAGGTTCTTGAAATTGGGCAGCTTGCCCTCTCCGACCTTTCTCTTCAGAAACGAAAGCGGCGTCCCGTCAAGGCCTATTACCAGCACCCTCGGCTTGCTCTTTTTGAACCACACGTCTGTTCCCCCCTGGCTTTCTATTTTTGTCCGCAAGGCTCTTGGGCCTGCGGCCCGCAGTCCATCCCCGGACTCGAGGTTATCCTACTATAGATGAATCGGTCGCGTAGGGGTAGCTCTTTATGCCCCCGGGCGGGCCGATATTCGGGCTTCGGCTCGATTCGGAGTCATGGTATGATGCCGGCGCGCTGTTGCACCCAGTCATCTGCCCCGCGTTTCTCCCTATCGGGCTCGCGTGCGGCGGCGGTGACTCGGAGTACGCGGGCCGGGGCTACAACTGGGGTTATACTATCAGGTACGAGGCAAGAAGCTCACCGGCCACGGCGGGCTATGCAGATTGGGATCCGCTGGAGTGAGATCACTGCTCATGGCCCTCGACGCTTGAGTCGTCGACCACCATGACCGGGCAGGGGGCCTGTTCGAGAAGGTCGTTTACGGCCGAGCCGAGCAGTTTTCTCGACAGATTGGAGCGCTCGGCCCTGGAGACAATGATGTCTTCTATCTCTCTTTCGGTTGATATCTTGAGTATCTCGTCGACGTAGTATCCGCGCCTTATCACAATCTCGCACTCGAGACCCAGCGCGCCGGCCTTGGCCTTCACCTCCTCGAGTTCCTTCCTCCCCCTCGCCTCGTAGTCCTTCAACACCGCCTCCTCTATATGGGTGCTGACGCTGTCACCGAGGAAACCGATGTCCACGACTTTGCCGGAAATCCCGTCGGTAAGCCTGAGGTCGGCTATGAATACGGCAAGCAGCGGCCGCTGGGTCTTCTTGACGAGCGAGAGGGCCAGGTCGACCGACTTGGGGTTATCGCGCGTCGGCGAAAGAACCAGCATCAGATAACCCATCTCTACCCCCTAGAAAATTCCCAAATGCGGCCAGTAGAATCTCGCGATTAAAAGGAATGTCAGCAGCGCGATTATGTTCAGCAGGATCCCCACCCTTAGCGAGTCTCTAAGCCTGTGGTACCGGGCCGAGTACGCGATGGCGTTGGGCGGCGTCCCTATAGGTAGAGTAAACGCTAATCCGGCCGGAACCGCAACAGCAAAGACAGCAGCTATGGGGGAGAGCCCGACTCCCGTATCCAGGAGCTCGAAGGCTATGGGAAGAACCAGCGCGACCACCGCGGCATTGCTCATCGCTTCGGTAAGTATGATGGATATCAGGCTGATCACTGCCAGCAGGGCGAAGGGCCCCAATTGGAAGGGCTCCAGGAAGCTCGTCACCAGCCACTTCGCGGCGCCCGTTATCTCAAGGGCCTTGGCGAGAGCTATGGCGCCGCCGTACATGAGGATGACCCCCCAGTTCACGTATTTCTCCACATCATGCCAGGTGATGGCGTGAATGATGAAGAGCGCCGCCGCCCCCATAATGGCGATTGTAGCGAGCCCAAGCCGTCCGCTGAGAAGCACCCAGAAGGCCACCGTGATGAGCATCACGGCAAGCACCTTCTTTTCGGTTGCCGACATGCGGCCGAGCTCCTTGACTTTTCTCTCCAGCACCACGCGCGCCGGCCTGACGTTGTCTATTTCAGGCTTGAAGAAACGGAAGACAACCAGGTGAACCACAAGGGCCAGGACGAGAGTGATCGGGAAGACGGCCATGACCCATTCGGCGAAGCTTATGCTCATCCCGTACTTCTCGGCCAAGATACCTATTGCAAGCGCGTTTCTCGCTCCGCCCAGCAGCGTCGCCACACCGCCAACCACACAACCCCAGGCCATCGAGAGAAACAGGGCCTTTCCGTAGTTGCTTTCGCGGGGCCTGAGTTCCAGGGCGCGCGCGATCTCGAGCACGATCGGGAACATGAAGGCGGCGACGGCGTGGGCGGGCATCCAGAGGGCCATGAACGCGCAGGAGGTCACGATTCCCGAGATGAGCCACTTGGGGCTCCTGTCAAAACGCCTGAGGAACACAAGCGCTATGCGCGAGCTCAGGCCCGAGGCCATCATGCCGCCCGCCAGAATGAAGGCTCCGAGGATGAAAAAGACCGCCCGGTTCCCGAAAAGCGCGAAGGCCTCGCCCTCCCCCATCACCCCCAGAAGCGGCAGCAGCGCGATTGCGACCAGGCTCGTCACCGAAAGCGGTATGGCCGCCGAGGTCCAGAGGATGAAGCACATCGCCAGTATGGCAAGGGCGCTCTGGCCCTCCCTCGTCAGGCCTTCGGGCGTCGGGGACAGAAGGATGAGCAGGATGACGATTACGGCGAGTATGAGAAGCGGCGTCTTTATGTTGAACATATGGCTGACCCTTGCCCGCATCCCCCGCTGCGGGTATCGCAATCATGCCACCATGGCCGGGAGGGGTCAAGCCAATTAGGGACGGGGGGTAGCGGGAGGGGCGACCGCTTGAATGCCGCCTCCGGAGGTGTTATCTTTAGTCATGATATTCATCAGCAGATGCCGGTCGGCGGCATTCAGAAAAGGCGCACTTGAGGTCATCTCTCTGGCTGCCGTTCTCCTCTGTCTCGGTCTTGCCGCGGGCTGCGGGGGCGGCGATGAAGGCGGGGGCAGCGCGGCCGCAACCGCCCCGCTTGGAAGGGTGATGGTCATCGGCTTCGACGGGCTGGAGCCCGGGCGGGTGAGGCGCCTGGCCGCGCAGGGCAGGCTCCCCAACTTCAGCAAGGTCATCCAGGAAGGCATTTTCACCGACCTCATGACGGTTCTTCCGCCCTCCTCGGCGCCTGCGTGGACGTCGGCGGTCACTGGAGTCAATCCGGGGAAACACGGCATATACGGTTTCCTCAAAGAGCCGAGCTCCGACGACAACGCGCCGATCGTCTTTAACACGTCCAGGCAGCGCGGTTTCCAATCTGTCTGGGAGGTGCTCACCGGCTACGGAAGGACCTCATGCGTTCTCAACATCCCGCTGACGTCCCCGGCCGACAGCCTCAACGGTTACATGGTGGCCGGCTTCCCGCACACTTCCGACGATCCGCGTGACAAGTACTTCCCGGCCGGG
>JASFEA010000003.1:0-55304 GCA_050125095.1 bacterium | reverse complement strand
AGCGTCCTTCGTCTTCTGCGCACGCGCCTTAAGGAGGCAAGCGTCGCCAAGAGGGACGACCTCTCGGACGACGAGATTTACAAGACCATCGCCACCGAAATCAAGAAGCGCAGAGAGGCCATAGAGCTTTTTGAAAAGGGCGGACGTAGCGACCTGGCTGCGAGGGAGCATAAGGAAATCGAGATCCTCGATGGCTACATGCCTCCCAAGCTTTCCGAGGATGAGATAAAAGACCTTGCCGCGAAGGCCGTAAAGGAGTCGGGCGCGGAGAGCCCGCGGGACCTGGGCAAGGTAATGAAACTCCTCATGCCCCAGGTTGCCAACAGGGCCGAAGGTTCCCAGGTTCGTAAGATCGTGAAGGACCTTCTTACGCCGGAAGAGAGCTGAGCCCTACCATCACGGCTACTGTAAAGTAGAAGCGCTTTTTCATTCTGTTTGCAAGTTCCTTTTACTCGAGTGCGGTGAACAGACTTATTTATGGAGAAGCACACTCTTCATGTTCTAGAGTTCGACAAGGCCCTTAAACTGGTTGCGGGTTTTGCATCCTCAGAGGCCGGCCGCAGGCGGGTGCTCGAACTCTCCCCCCTGGACGCGCGCGCACAGGCGCTTACCCGGCTCAAGAGGGTGACCGAGATGCGCCGCCTTCTCGAGTGGGGCAAGACGCCCCCGCTTTCGGAAACCGTCGACGTGAGGCCCGTCCTCGCCAGATCGCTGATACCAGGCTCAGTCCTGGACGCGGGCTCCATTCTGGATGTGGGGGCCGCCGTGAGAGTTGCGAGGCTGGTGAGATCTTTCTTCAGCCAGCTAAAGGACGAGTTCGGCCTAATCTGGCAGCTGGCCTCGGCCTTGAGCGAGCACCGCGACCTCGAGAAGGCCATAGACCGGGCGATCGACGAGGACACCAATATAAAGGACAATGCCTCGCCGGCGCTCAAGAAAATCCGCCAGGAGAAGGCGCGCGTGAGCGCCAGGATCTCCAAAGCCCTCTCAAACCTCCTCAAAAGAGAGGGCGTCGAAACCCACATCCGGGAGAGCATCGTCACCATAAGAAACGGCCGCTACGTGGTCCCGGTGAAAGCGGCCTCGCGGGGCAAGGTATCGGGCATAGTGCATGACACTTCCCAGAGCGGGGCCACGGTGTTCATAGAGCCCATGGAGACGGTGGAACTCAATAACTCCCTGCGCACGCTGGAGCTCGAGGAGAAGGACGAGATCTTAAGAATACTGCGCGAGCTCACGGACGCGGTGCGCGGGGCGGCCGGGGAGATCGAGGGGAACGTAGAGCGCCTGTTGGACGTGGACGCCGCTTACGCGGGGGCGAGGTTCAGCCTCGAGTACGGCTGCAGTGAGCCCGGCGTGAACGATAGCGGCAATACCGTGATAGTGGGCGGCAGGCATCCCCTGCTCGTAAGGCAGGCAAGAAGCGACCCGTCTTTCAGTGTGGTGCCGCTGGACGTCTCTTTGCGCGACGGCAAGCGCGGGCTCCTCATAACCGGGCCCAATGCGGGGGGCAAGACAGTTGCCCTCAAGACCGTCGGGGTGCTGATACTGCTGGCCCGGACGGGCTTCCATGTCCCGTGCGAGGACGGCACGGACATCGACCTCTTCGATAAGATATACGCCGACATCGGCGACGAGCAGTCCATAGAGCTGAGCCTCAGCACCTTCTCTTCGAGAATGCGTAACCTGATCGGCATACTTGAGAACGCCGACGGGCGGACGCTTGTCCTGCTGGACGAGGCCGGGGCGGGCACCGATCCTCTGGAGGGCGCGGCCATCGCCCGGGCCGTAATAGAGGATCTCCTTGAGAAGCGCGCCGTGGTGTTCGCCACGACGCATCATACCAGCCTCAAGGTCTTCGCCCATGAAAACGATTCAGTCGAGAACGCCTCCATGGAGTTTGACAGCGACAGGTTCCGGCCGACCTACAGACTCATTCAGGGCATACCCGGCGCGAGCCACGCTTTCGAGATCGCCTCGAGGCTCGGAATCGACGGACGCATCATAGACCGCGCCAAGGAGTACTGCGGGGGCGAGTCGGTGAAGTTCGAGGACCTGACGCGCGAGCTTCTGGGGAAGATGAAGGGCCTCGAGGAGCGACAGACCAATGTTGAGGCGAGCAAGAAGGAGCTCGACCGGATGCGGGCGGAGCATGAGAAGAAGCTCGCCGAGATAAAGGAGCATGACCGGCAGATCAAGAAGGAGGCCGTAAGAGAGGCCAGGAGCATAGTGGAGGATGCGCGCCGCAGGGCTCAGCACTATGTCAAGGAACTCAAGAGCCGCAGGGCGGACGCCGAGGAGGTTCGCCGCATCGAGGCTGAGATGCGGGAGGAGGCCACCAGGCTGGCCGAGGCCGCCGAGGAGTTCGAAGAGCCACGGACGCCCATCTCGGAGGTGCGCGTGGGCGAGAGGGCTTTCGTGAAGCCCCTCTCTAGCGACGGCGTGATAATGTCACTTCCCGACTCAAGGGGAAGGGTGGAGGTGCTGGTGGGGTCGCTCCGGGCCGAGATCGACGTTAAGGAGCTTTTCGAGGCCAGGACCAGGGAGGTCAAGCACGCGCCCCAGCCGGTTGTGTACGAGCCCAAGGATGTTCCATCCGAGATCAGCGTGCGCGGCATGACCGCCGAGGAAGCATGGGAAGAAGTCGACAAGTACCTCGACGGGGCGCTTCTCTCCGGCTATCCGAGCGTCAGGATCATCCACGGCAAGGGCCGGGGCATACTGAGCAAGCGGATAAGGGAGATGTTGGGCTCGCATCCCCGCGTGAAGTCCTTCAGGTTCGGCGACTATTATGAAGGCAGCACAGGCGTTACAATAGTGGAGCTCAATCTGGACTAGACCGAAATAGACGGAGGCGCAGCGGTTGGCGGGCAGCACATCCGATAGCGTGATCGAACAGGTCAGGGAAGCCGCGGATATCGTTGAAGTCGTGCAGCAGTACTTCCCCCTCACCAAGTCCGGCAAGGACTACAGGGCGCGCTGCCCGTTTCATGAGGACAAAGACCCGTCCTTCTATGTCGTGCCGGACAAGCAGATCTATCACTGCTTCGGTTGCGGGGCCGGCGGCAATGTCTTCAACTTCCTCATGCAGTATGAGAACCTGTCCTTCCGCGACGCGCTGGAGATGCTGGCCAAACGCTACGGCATCGACCTGCCCCGAAGGAGCAGCCGGGAGTCGTCTGAGGCCGAGCTCACATACCGCATAAACGCGCTGGCCACGAAGGTTTACCGGTCGGCCCTTCTCAATACCAGGGAGGGCCTCGAAGCCCGCGATTACCTCCGCTCGCGCGGCATCCCGGAGGACATAGAGAAGGACTTCCTCATAGGTTACTGCCCTTCAGACGGGAGGCACCTCGTGGGGCAGGCCCAGAAGAATGGCCTCAAAACAGGCAAGCTCGTGGACCTGGGGCTCGCCTCCTCCTGGGAGACGGGCATCCGGGACAGGTTCCACAAGAGGCTCATATTCCCCATCCCCAATCCGACGGGAAGGCGCATCCTGGCGTTCGGCGCCAGGGTGCTGGACGATTCGGTGCCCAAGTACATTAACTCGCCCGAGACGGTGATCTTCAAGAAGAACCGCACGCTTTACGGCCTGCACAGGGCCAGGAGGGAGACGGGGGCCCAGGGCATGGCCATTGTGGTCGAGGGCTATCTCGACGTAATCACCATGCACATGAACGGGATTGCGAATACGGTGGCCTCGCTCGGCACGGCCTTCACCGTCGGCCAGGCCAAGAACCTGAGGAGATTCTGCCCAGAGGTCGTCTTCATGTATGACGGCGACCAGGCGGGCAAGATCGCCTCCATAAGGGGCTGCGCGTCTGCCGCGGAGGCGGGGCTCAAGATGCGCATAGTCAGGCTGCCGGCGGGCGAGGACCCCGATTCATTCGTGAGGACCCGGGGCGCCGACGAGCTGAGGGACATGGTGGATAAGGGGTCCCATTACGTGGACTTCATACTGTCCGAGACCTCCCCCCGCGAGAAGGAGGAGGCCATAAGACTGGCGCTGGATATCATGCGCAGGATCTCGGACCCCACGAGGCGCTCCATAGATATGAGGGTTCTGTACGAAAGGACGGGCATACCCGAGCACAAACTGGAGGCGACCCTTAGGGGCCTGCCCGCCGAAGGCAGGCGCCGGGGCGGGACGGAGGTAGAAAGGCAAGCGCCTTGCGATAGAGTGGAGAAATCCTTAGTATCTATACTGGTGGGAATGCCGCAGTACGCGGAGGCGGTATTCGACGAGATTTCGCCTGCTGATTTCAGTGATGCGAGGGCCAGAGCTATAGCCGAATTGATATTGGACCGCAGAGCCAAAGAACTTCCTTTCGACGCCAGCGCGCTCTTGACCGGCATCGAAGACGAGCCTACGCGGCGACTGCTGGCTGAGAGCACTCTCGAGCTGGACACCGAAGCCAATGCCGACCGCATGGTATACGACCACATCAACTTCATCATCAAGAGGAGAATAGGAAGACGCATAGATGAATTGCGCCAACAGATACACTTAGCCGAGAAGGAGGGTGATGCCGAACGCTTGAGTGCCCTGCTTTCCGAGAGGCAGGGATTGGCAGAGAAGTTGAAGGCGCTTTCCACCTGACCCCGAAGCGACCCGCCCGCGGGGGAAGGAGAAGGGAGAGACATGAAGTCTGGGTTGCGTGCACAGGTGGTGCGGAAACTCAAAGAACAGGCAATCAAGCAGGGTTTCATAACGATCGATCAGATCAATGAATGCCTGGGCGACGAAGCCACTGTTGAGGACATGGACGAAGTCCACATCATGTTCAACAAGATGAAACTTGATGTCGTCGACTCTCCAGAAGAGGCGCTAAAGAAGCGCGAGAAAAAAGATAAGGAGAAAGCCCGGCGGCACGAGCAGCAGATGGCTTCGCAAAGTATGCGGTACGACGATCCGATTCGCATGTATCTCAGGGAGATGGGCAAGGTCCCGCTCCTGGACAGAGAAGGCGAAATATCACTGGCGAGACAGATTGAAGATGGCCAGGCCATGATCGAAAGAGCGGTCTTTCTGTGCCCGACCTCTTTCAAGGACCTGTTCTCGCTGGGTGCCAAGCTCGAGAAAGGCAAGATCAGGATCGAGGATTTCCTTCAGGTCGACGTCGGCGCATGGGGCCCGCTTTACACGGGCAGACGCGAAAGGCAGAGAGCGCTGCGCGCGATCAAGAGGATAGCCAAGATCCAGGTCGAGATGGAGAAGTTGAACAAGAAGCTCGCGACCAAGTCGGGTAAGAAACGCGAGAAGGTGATAAACAAACAGCTCGAGAAGTATGAAAAGAAGATGATAAAGGAGCTCACCGAGCTCAAGCTGCACAGGCAGCAGATCGCGAGGCTCACGGAGCGTCCCAAGAATCTCGCCGCCAGGATAGCCGAGTGCCAGAAGGAGATCTCCGATGTTGAGGAGGAGGCCGGGTACTCGGTGAGCGAGATCGTTGCCTACGCGCGGGAATGCAGCAGGGGCCCCAGCCGCGTGCGCAAGGTGAGGAAGGAGACCAAGCGCAACAAGGCGGAGTGGCAGGCCCTGGAGAGGCGCATTAAGAACGCAAAACGCAAGATCAGGAGAGTCGAGGTCGAGGCCAAGATGACGACGGCCGAACTCACCGAGCTCGTAGGCGGGATCGAGGAGGGCGAGAGGCTTGTCATAGACGGCAAAAAGAGGATGATCGAGGCCAATGTCAGGCTCGTGATCTCGATCGCGAAGCGCTACGTGAACAGGGGCCTGGAGTTCCTCGACCTCATCCAGGAAGGCAACAGCGGTCTCATGCGGGCGGTGGAGAAGTTCGACTACAAGAAGGGCTACAAGTTCTCCACGTACGCGACATGGTGGATCAGGCAGGCGATAACGAGGGCGATCGCGGACCAGGCCAGGACGATAAGGGTGCCGGTCCACATGATCGAGGCCATAAACAAGGTGATCCGGGCTTCCAGGCGGCTCGTACAGGAATACGGGCGCGAGCCGTCGCCGGAGGAAATCGCCAAGACGCTTGACCTTCCCATCGACAAGGTAAAGAGCGTGCTCAAGGCCGCCCAGGAGCCGATCTCGCTGGACCGGCCCATCGGCGAGGACGAGGACAGCAACCTCGGTGACTTCATCGAGGACACCAAAGTGGTCTCGCCGGCGCAGTCGGCGGCCTTCGTCATGCTGCAGGAGCAGATGAGCAACGTGCTCTCCACCCTGACGAGAAGGGAGGAGAAAGTAATAAGACTGAGATTCGGGCTTGGAGACGGCTGCCCGAGAACGCTCGAGGAAGTCGGGAGCATTTTCAACGTGACGAGGGAGAGGGTCCGCCAGATAGAGGCGAAGGCCTTAAGGAAGCTCAAGCATCCCTCGAGAGCGAGGAAACTCACGGGTTACATCGAGCCACAGTAGTTTTCGCTTGACGGTGCCCTGAGGCACCATATAATTATTCTTTTACGGGGGCCCATAGCTCAGTTGGTCAGAGCGCCCGGCTCATAACCGGAAGGTCCTAGGTTCGAGCCCTAGTGGGCCCACCATTTTCGCTTTCTATACTCTTGTATTAGGGCGATTAGCTCAGTGGTTTAGAGCGCCCGCCTCACACGCGGGAGGTCACTGGTTCAAGTCCAGTATCGCCCACCATAGTAAGGGGCAAAATGGGACATAAGCTGGTGAGGAAAAGAAAACTCTGCCATTTCCCTCTACCGGGGAACCTTGCTCCAGGCGTGTGCCGGTAAACGGTACACGCCTTTTTTGTTTATGGAGGTTGCGATTTGAAAGCGGAGATTCTGGATGATCTCATCGACGGGTTCGCGCCCGCCCTGGGCGCAACCGGCCTGCCGGTTGCGTCGTGGATCGGCAGAAGAGACATCGAGATCGAACGATTCTACGTGGCCTGGAGCCCGGCGCAGCTGGAGGGCATAGCGGGGAAGATCGAGGGCGACGGGGGCACCTATGTCGCTTACCTGGGGAAGCTGGACGAGAAGGCGCGGGCGCTTCTGGCGGTCTCGCTGGGGTCGGTCGAGGGGCTCCTGGCGAGATTCGTGGGTCCGGCCTGGCGCTACCATTCCTGGGGCGTCGCGGGCCGCATCGCCGGGGCCATAGGCGTCGAGGCCCCCGTCCCGGTGCGGGTCCTGGGAAGGGAGGCCGACCACAAGATCACAACCTTCCTTCCGGCCTCCGACCTGCCCAAGGTGAGGGAGGCCGTCTTCGCAAGCGGGGCCGGCAAGTACGGTCTGTACAGCAAGTGCTCTTTTGCCGCCTCCGGGAAGGGGACTTTTTACGGGGAGAAGGGCAGCAAGCCCAATGTCGGGCAGGCGGGGAAGCTGGAGGAGGTCGAAGAGGAAAGGCTGGAGGTGAGGGTTCCGCAGGAGAAGCTGGGCCGGGTGATCTCGGCCCTGAGGAAGGCCCATCCTTATGAGGAACCCGTAATCGAAATATACGAGACAACGACCGGAACGGAATTCGGTGAGGGAAGAACCGGCTCCCTGGGCGGCGCGCTGACAGCCCAGGCAGCTTCCAGGAGGATAGCGTCAGTGCTCGGCTCACAGCCGGTCTTAAGCCTGGGCAAGGAGCAGGCTGGCAACGTGCTCATCTGGGACGGCGAGCCGAGCGAGGGGCTCTATGAGGCCTCGCTTGCAAGCGTGGGGCTCTATGTCGGCCCGGACTCCAAGGGACTCGGCAAGGCGATGGCCTGGAAGTCGCCGCTCAATATCCTGGAATTCCCCAGGTACTGCTTCCTTCTGGCGGGAGCAAGGGAGCTCGTTTACATGGTAAGGGAAACGTCAAAAAGAGAGGGGTGGGGAGTGAAGACTTATCTGCCCACCAGAGCTGGAGGAGAAGGAGTTCGCTGATGAAAGAAACGCTGGACATCCTCTTCAGGCTTCAGAAACTCGACGATGAGATAGACGCGCTCGAGAAAGAGAAGGCAACGATTCCCGGTGACAGGGAAGAGATTGACACGAAGCTTGAGGAGATGGAGCAGGCCATTCAGAAGATTAAGGACGAGTCCATCGGTGTGGCAAAGCTCCGGGACGAAAAGGAAACCGACCTCAAGCAGATGAGCGAACAGATAAACAAGTTCCAGGGCCAGCTCTATCAGGTGAAAACCAACCGGGAGTATGAATCTCTCCAGCACGAGATTGACGCACTCAAGGAGAAGAGCTCCAAGATCGAGGACACGGTGCTCGAGCTTCTGGAGAAAATAGAGAAGATATCGAGTACGGCGGCTGCTGAGGCGAAGAAGCTCGGCCAGTACAGGGCCGAGGCGGAGAAGGACAAGGCCGACCTCGAGGCGCGGGACAAGGAGCTCCAGGACCAGATCGCCATCAAGCATGACGAGAGGAAGAGGCTCGTGGTTAACATCGACGCGGCCCTGCTTGCGAGGTATGAGAGGATAAGGGACAATAAGGCCGGAATGGCCGTCGCGGTCGTCCAGAACGGCGCCTGTGGCGGTTGTTATCGGAGGATACCGCCGCAGGAGACCCAGGAACTCAAGATGATGGAGCGGATAATCACCTGCGAGGGCTGCGGCAGGATTATTGTCTGGAGAGATGAGTAAACCGGTGGACGGTAAAGAAGACCTCACCTATGCGCTTAAGCTGATGGCTTCCGGCCGGCGGCTCGAGGATGTCTGGTCCGAGGCTGGCTTCGCCTCCAGGAAACAACTCGCGGATTCGCTCTTCGCTCTGAGCGACCGCCTCCCTGTAGCCCGTCCCGCTACAGGCATAAAGAGAGTGATCGCCTACTCCGACGGTGCTTCAATAGGGAATCCCGGCGACGCCGGCTGCGGGGCGGTGCTGACCGACGAGGGCGGCGATGATCTCCTGGAGGAGAGCCGGTACATAGGCAGGGCGACCAACAATGTCGCCGAGTACGAGGGCGCGATACTCGCCCTCGAGAAGGCGCGTGAACTCGGCGCCTCGGAAGTCGAATTGAGGCTTGACAGCGAACTTGTGGCCAAGCAGATTACGGGTGAGTACAGGGTGAAGAATCCAGCGCTTGCGAAGCTCCACCAGCGTCTTAAGAAAATTGCACAACATTTTGATAAATTTGATGTTACACAGGTGAATAGGAAGTATAATAAGAAGGCGGACAACCTGGCGAACCTGGCCATAGCAGCGCACAAAGAGGACAGGTCCGGAGCAGGTTAGGTGGTCGCGCACGGCTACGCCGTGTGAGGAAAGTCCGAGCTCCACAGGGCAGGGTGCTGGGTAATCCCCAGTGGGAGCGATCCCAAGGATAGTGCCACAGAAAGCATACCGCCGGCTTCGGCCGGTAAGGGTGAAACGGTGAGGTAAGAGCTCACCAGTGCCCCCGGTGACGGGGGCAGCTAGGTAAACCCCACCTGGAGCAAGGCCAAATAGGGGAAGAGAAGCTGCCCGCTTCGCTATAATTCCCGGGTTGGGCCGCATGAGGTGCGGGGCAATCCGCATCCTTAGATTAATGACCATCGTCCCGGGGGGGACTTGCGGTAGGGCTCCCGGGAACAGAACTCGGCTTATTACCTGCTCCACCGCCCGCCTGCAATCCTCAGGATTGCTTCGCAAGGGACGATTGCTCCGCAATCACAGGCTGCTTCGCCACCGGGGTTTGCTTTGCCACCGGGGAATTCGCTACTTGCAGACCGGCGCCTTTCCGATAAGGTTTATATAACACCAAACCGAGGTTGGCACGATAGATGTCAGTCAAGCGTGAGAAGACGGCGGCCGCGGATCCGCAGCTCGACAAGTTCCTGGGCGACATCCTCGCCTTGCGGCCGGACGCCGACCGCGACCTCATAAGGCGCGCCTACCTCTTCAGCCAGATGTCCCATGAGGGCCAGATTCGCTTGTCGGGGGCTCCGTATCTCACTCACTGTGTGGAGACGGCCCGCATACTTGCCGAGCTTCACCTCGATTCGGTGACCATAACGGGCGGGCTTCTGCACGACATCGTCGAGGATACGTCTGTGGGGCTCGACGAAGTGCTGCACGAGTTCGGAGACGAGGTCTCCAATATCGTGGACGGGGTCACCCACATCAGCGAGATGAGCTTCGAGAGCCCGGAGAAGCAGCAGATGGAGAACTACCGCAAGATGCTGCTCTCCATGGCCAAGGACGTCAGGGTGATTCTCATAAAGATAGCCGACCGCCTTCACAACATGCGCACGCTGCAGTACCTTCCCGAAGAGGACCGCATCAGGATCTCCAGAGAGACGCTCGACGTGTTCGCCCCGCTGGCACACCGCCTGGGTATCGCCAAGGTGAAGTGGGAACTCGAGGACCTTGCGCTCAAGTACCTCGACCCGGAGGCATACGATTTCCTGTCCAGACAGATTGCCAAGAGCCGCAGGGAGCGTGAGCGCTACATAGAAGAGATAGAGGGTCCCCTGGTTGAGAAGCTAAAGGAGAACGGCATCGACGCGGTAGTCGAGGGCAGGGCCAAGCACTTCTACAGCATTTATATGAAGATGCAGAACCAGGGGCGGCCCATAGAGGACATCTTCGACCTGCTGGCGGTGCGCGTGATAACCAAGAACGTGCCCGACTGCTACAAGGTCCTGGGCGTCATCCACTCGAGCTTCACGCCCGTCATCGACCGCATAAAGGACTTCATCGCCACGCCCAAGCACAACATGTACAGGTCGCTTCACACAACGGTTATCGGCCCGCGCGGCGAGATGGTGGAGATACAGATAAGAACCGATGAAATGCATAAGACGGCCGAGGAGGGGATCGCCGCCCATTGGCGCTACAAGGAGGGCGGCAAGACAGACAAGGATCTCGACCGTCAGCTGACCTGGCTCCGCCAGACCCTGGAGTGGCTCCGCGACTTCACAGATCCCAACGAATTCCTCACCTCTCTCAAGGCCGACCTCTATCACAATGAGATATTCATTTTCACCCCGAGGGGCGACCTCAAGAACCTGCCCATGGGTGCGACGCCCATCGACTTCGCGTACGCCGTCCACACCGAGGTCGGGCATCACTGCGTGGGCGCCAAGGTAAACGGCAGGCTCGTACCCTTCAACTACCAGCTCAAGAACGGCGATACTGTCGAGATCATCACCCAGAAGGACGCCGAGCCCCACGACGACTGGCTCAAGATAGTCCAGACATCGACCGCAAAGTCGCGCATAAAGCGCTGGCTCAAGACCAAGGGATACAGCGACAGCGTGGAGATCGGCAAGGACATGCTGGAGAAGGGCTTCAGGAAAGCGCGCCATGAAATGCCCAAAGACAAGGACCTGGACGAGCTCGCGCAGTCCTTCGGCAGGGACGATGCCGAGCAGCTTCTTGCCGCGGTGGGCTCCGGCGATGTTTCGGTGATGCAGGTAATAAGAAAGGCGTGCCCGGAAGAGGACAAGGTTCCCGATCTCGACAGGGAAGTCCGCCCGAAGGCGCCGCCCTCGGGCGTCAGGGTGCAGGGTATGGAAGGTATTGTCGTCCGCTTCGCCAAATGCTGCCAGCCCGTCCCCGGAGACGACATCGTGGGGGTTATCACCAAGGGCCGTGGGATTTCGGTTCACAGGTCGTTCTGCCCCAACGTGGTGGGGCTCGGCTTGAATGCCGGAAACGTCATCAAGGTGGAGTGGGACACCGAACCCAAGCAGGCCTTCCCGGTGCTCATCACGGTCACCAACGAGGATCGCCGCAGCATGCTGGCCGAGATCGCCAGGGCAATATCGGATGAGAGTGCGGACATTCTCAGCGCGGACGTGAGGAGCGAAGGCGTCATGGGAATTGCGTCATTCCTCGTGGACGTCCACAATCTCCATCAGCTCCACCGGGTCGTGAAATCTATAGCCAGGATCAAGGGTGTGCACAGCGTCACAAGGAAAGGTGACGTATTGAGTGAATGATGCATTCCGTTTCCCCGGGGCGGTTCCCACCAGAACTCGGGTCTCGGGCCGCGTATCGATTACGTATTCCCGCCTTAAGTCTCCGTGGCTCGTCCATGGAACCGTGGTATTCAAGGACCCCGGTTATGAGAGCCGGGATTCCTCATGGCGCCGGCTTGTCAAGGATTTCGTGATGGCTGACATCGGGCCCGCGCCCCGCAAAGTAGTCATTCCGGTTCAGGTTCACGCCAGCAAAGTAATGCGTGTCGGTGCTGGGATTAGGCATGACACGGTCGAAACCGGCGGGCCGGAGGCCCCGGCCGGGGATGAAGGGTCCGTGTACGCGCCTGCCTGCGACGGCCTGGTGACTTCCGACTGCGGGATCGTGATAGGGGTCAACACGGCTGACTGCATTCCGCTCATGGCCGTGAATGAGAGCGCGCGGGTCATCGGGGTCGCCCACTGCGGCTGGCGGGGCATCTCGGCAGGGATCGTCGAGAACCTGCTTAAGGAGTTGGACTCGCTTGCCGGCGCGGACAGTCGCGGGGCGGCGCGTTTTCTGATCGGGCCCTCGGTCGGGGCCTGCTGCTACGAGGTCGGCGCAGATTTCCTAGGGTCTTTCAGCGAGCTCGAGGTTCGGGAGTGCTCGGTCACGGCGGACGGTCTTGAGGCGGGCGGCCGCACGGCCTTCGACCTCAGGCGCCTGGTGGGCATGCGCCTTGTCAACGCCGGCATTGACCGGGACTCTGTTTTCACAGATAATACATGTACATCGTGCCAGAGCGACGCGCTCAGCTCTTACAGGGCCGAGGGCGAAGCGTGCGGCAGGATGTACACTTATCTGATGATTACAGGTTGAGGTCGGGCGTGAAGGCGGTTATCCAGAGAGTTGCCGGCGCAAAAGTAACCGTAGACGGCGCGAGCGTGGGGGAGATAGGAAGGGGTTTCTGCATACTCCTGGGTGTTGGCAAAGGCGACAGTGAGAATGAAGCCGTCTGGCTCGCCAGGAAATGCGCGGGCTTAAGGGTGTTCGAGGACGCCGATGGACTCATGAACCTCTCCTTGGCCGACGTAGGAGGCGCGGCGCTCGTGGTCTCGCAGTTCACGCTCTACGGCAATTGCGACAAGGGCCGTCGTCCGAGCTTCACCGAAGCCGCCGAGCCCGAGGTCGCCGAGCGGCTCTACGGGGTATTCGTCGATGCCCTGCGCGCCGAGGGCATCGAGGTCGAGACGGGCGTGTTTCAGGCCCGCATGCTGGTCGAAATCGAGAATGAGGGTCCCGTGACTCTCGTAATAGAAAGATAACAGAAAGGTAGGCCCTTGCCGGCAGGCACGTTCCCGTTTTTCGATCGTCCTTTGATTCTGGCGTCGGCTTCTCCGCGCCGGAGATTCCTCTTAAGCCTGGTCGGCTTCGACTTCGAAGTGGTGCCGCCCATGGTTGATGAAGAAGAGCACGCGGACGAGGACCCTGTGACCCACGTCGTGCGGCTGGCGGAGGTCAAGGCCAGGTCGGTGGCGGCCGGCCGTGAGTCCGGCCTGGTGCTGGGCGCGGACACCATAGTGCTTCTGGATGGTGAGATACTGGAGAAGCCGGCAGATGAAGAGCAAGCCTTCCGGATGCTCACGAGACTGTCGGGCGCATGGCATGTGGTATACACGGGCCTCGCGGTAGTGGATGCCGGGACGGGCGAGAGCACGGCGGGCTACGAGACGACCCGCGTCAGGATAAGGGAGATGAGCCCGGACGAGATACGGGCTTACATCAAGACGGGAGAGCCCATGGACAAGGCGGGCTCTTACGGCATACAGGGTTATGGCGCCGCCATAGTCGAAACGGTGGAGGGCTGCTATTTCAATGTGGTGGGTCTCCCGCTTGTGAGGCTCTTGCGGCTTCTTAAGGACCTTACCGGGCAGCCCGGAGGCAAACCACATGTCGGTTGATACGCGCGAATTCAAGATCAACACCAGGGGGTACTGCGACATAAGGGACGTGACCGACACGGTGGCCGACCTCGTGAGGCAGTCGGGCATAAGCGAGGGCACGGTCACTGTCTTCACGCCGGGCTCTACCGCCGGCGTTACGACCATCGAATACGAGCCGGGTCTCTTGAAGGACCTGCCCGATCTGTTCGAGAAGCTGGCTCCGCGTGGTGTGCCCTATGCTCATGACGCCACATGGGGGGACGGCAACGGATTCTCGCACGTGCGGGCGGCGCTTCTCGGGGCGTCGCTCACTGTCCCGGTGAAGGGTAAGAGCCTCCTCCTCGGGACCTGGCAGCAGATCGTTGTCATAGACTTCGACAATAAGTCGAGAGGGCGAAGAGTGATCGTCCAGATCATGGGAGAGTGAAAATGCATGAACCACCCGTGAAACCTATAGAATGGCTGGGCGACTCGGTGCGCATCATCGACCAGCGGGCCCTGCCCGGGTCGGAGACGCATGTGGAGATCGCGGAAGTGGGCGAGTTCGCCGACGCCATAAAGACGCTTGCCGTAAGGGGCGCGCCCCTCATCGGGATCGCCGCCGCCATGGGGGTTGCAGTAGAGGCGAAGCGGCGTGCCGCATCCTCGTGGGATACCTTCGAGGCCCGGGTGACCCATGCGATTAACGAGCTCAACGCCACGCGGCCCACTGCCGTGAATCTCTTCTGGGCCCTGGGCCGCATGCGCGGCGTGCTGAATGCGGGAAAGGAGAAGCGCTCTTCAGAAGAGACCGCCAAGGCGCTCGAGGCCGAGGCGCTCCGCATATACGAGGAAGACCTCGAAATGGGCTACAGGATCGGCGAGATCGGTGCTGGACTTATCAAGGACGGCTTCACCGTCCTCACTCACTGCAATGCCGGGGGGCTTGCGACATCGGGTTTCGGTACGGCCATAGCTCCCGTATATGTCGCCCACTCGCGGGGGACAAAGGTCAGCGTGATCGCGGATGAGACAAGGCCGCTACTCCAGGGCGCCAGGCTCACGGCCTGGGAGCTCAAGCACGCCGGCATAGACGTCACGGTGGTCTGCGACTCCGCTGCCCACCTCATGATGGCGCGCGGCAAAGTCGACATCGCCTTCGTGGGAGCCGACCGCATTACATCGAGCGGCGACTTCGCCAACAAGATAGGGACATATGGGGTAGCCTTAAGCGCCAGTGCCAACGGCGTGCCATTCTACGTTGCCGCCCCGTCTTCTACCATAGACTTCGACCTGGCCACGGGTGACCAGATACCCATAGAGGAGAGGGCCGAGGCCGAGGTCACCACCATCGGCGGGACCCGCATTGTGCCCGAAGGCGTCCGGGCGGCGAACCCTGCCTTCGACGTCACCCCGGCGGGCCTGGTTACGGGCATCATCACCGAGATGGGCCTTTTTAGCCCCCCATTTGACCTCAAATAGGCCGGGATTACGCGCACGGCCACACTGCCGTTTTAGGCGTTGACAGCGGGAAATGAGGGTGTTAAATTGGTTAGAAAGCTACGATTATCACAGAATGCGCTGGGAGGAGTACATGGAAAGCGTGGATAGGAAGTGGTACGTCGTCGATGCGGACGGGCAGGTACTCGGCCGGCTTGCGAGCCGCGTCGCGGGCATATTGAGGGGAAAACACAAGCCCCAGTACGCCCCGCACGTCGACGTCGGTGACCACGTCATAGTCGTCAACGCGTCCAAGATCGTACTTACGGGGAGGAAGATCGAGCAGAAAGAGATGACCAGGTACTCCGGTTATGCCGGGGGCCTCAAGAGGCTGAGCTATGAGAAGCTCATGGCCCAGAAGCCCGAGCTGGTGGTCGAGAAGGCCATCAAGGGCATGCTCCCTCATACGAAGCTTGGCAGAAAGATGGCGAAGAAACTCAGAGTCTATCGTGAGGCCGAACACCCTCACGAGGCTCAGAAACCCGAAACACTCGAACTGAATTGACGGGGAGGTGAGTGTTTGAAGGAACTCAGCAGGGCGACCGGCAGGAGAAAAGAGTCGGTGGCCAGGGTGTCCATAAAGGAGGGCGGGGGCAAGCGCTCCGTGAACGGGCACTCCTTCCGCGAGTATTTCGATCGCGACGGAACTTCGATTCATGCGGAAGAGCCACTCAGGCTTTGCACTACTGCCGATTCGATTGACGTTATCGTGGACGTGCGCGGCGGCGGCAAGACCGGGCAGGCTGGGGCCGTCCGGCTCGGGCTGGCGAGAGCGCTTGCGTCCATGGACGAGACGCTTTACAAACCCTTGCGAGATGCGGGATACCTCTCTCGCGACCCCAGGATGAAGGAGAGAAAGAAGTACGGTCAGCCCGGGGCGCGGAAGAGATTCCAGTTCTCCAAGAGGTAATATAGAAATTCACACGTCTCCCGTTTCCTCTCTGGGTCCGGGCCACTGGTCCGGTAGAGAGGACAGGGAGGCGGAGGCCAAACCCAAAAGCGAGGTACTGACATGGCTGTAGAAGGCGTTACCATGAAGAGCCTGCTTGAAGCAGGCGTTCATTTTGGTCACCAGAAGCGAAGATGGAACCCGAAGATGAAACGGTTCATCTTCGTCGAAAGAAGCGGCATCTATATAATCGATCTCCAGAAGACCATGGAGGCTCTGGAGAACGCAACCAGGAAAGTCAAGCAGGTCGTCGAAAGCGGCAAGCAGGTCCTCTTCGTCGGCACCAAGAAGCAGGCCAAGGACGTCATCAAGGAAGAGGCCAAGAGAAGTGACATGCCCTATGTCACTGAGCGCTGGCTCGGCGGGATGCTGACCAACTACAAGACCATCCGCAACAACGTCAAGCGGCTGGAGGACCTTGAGGCCATGGAGGCCGACGGGCGCCTTGCGGCCCTCTCCAAGAAGGAAGGCACCATGCTCATGAAGCAGAAGGCCAAGCTGGAGAAGGTGCTTGACGGCATCCGGAACATGGAAGGACTTCCGGGGCTGGTCTTCGTGGTGGATACGAGAAAAGAGAGGATCGCCGTGGCGGAGGCCAACAGGCTTCGCATCCCCATTATCGGTATTGTGGATACCAACTGCGATCCCGACCCCATAGATTTTCCCATTCCGGGCAATGACGACGCCATTCGCTCAATAAGGCTCTTCTCCAGGGCGGTTTCCAATGGCGCAATCGAAGCCAAGGGTATCAAGTCCGAAGGCGCGACGGTGCCCGAAGATAAGGACGCCGGGGGCGAAGCGGTTGAGGCCGCTAAGTCCGCGGGTGCCGCAGACAAGCAGGAAGAGTAGGACGGAGGACCCAATGGAAATGTCGATGGACAAGATAAAGGAGCTGCGCGAGAAAACGGGCGCAGGAATCATGAACTGCAAAGCCGCCCTCAAGGAGGGGGGCGGTGACATAGAAAAGGCCGTAGAGTACCTGAGGAAGAAGGGACAGGAGAAGGCCGCCAAGATCACGCACAGGAAAGCGGCCGAGGGCCTTGTTCATACCTATGTGCATCCGGGCGACCGCATCGGCGTGATCGTGGAGGTCAATTCCGAGACCGACTTCGTGGCAAGGACCGACGAGTTCGTAGAGCTCGTTCACGCCATCGCGCTTCAGATCGCGGCGACCAAGCCGCTCGCGGTGTCCAGGGAAGATCTGGATCAGGCGGTGGTCGACCGCGAGAAGGAGATCTACAAGGCGCAGGCGCTCGAAGAGGGCAAGCCCGAGAAAGTCATAGACAAGATCATCGAGGGGAAGCTGGACAAGTTCATGCAGGAAGCATGTCTCCTCGACCAGGAATACATCAGGGATCCCGACAGGAAAATCGGCGACCTGGTCAAGGAATTCGCCGGCAAGGTAGGCGAGAACATCGTGGTGAGGAGATTCACCCGCTACGAGCTAGGCCAGGAGTCATAGGCAACCAGAGGTAGCATGTGACTGCTCCTCTTTACAAAAGGGTGATCCTGAAGCTCAGCGGCGAGGTGCTGGGCAGTTCCTCTGACAACGGGATCGATACCGCCTTCATAGCCGCCGTTCTCAAGCAGGTGAGGTCCGTAATGGACCTCGGCACCAGCGTGGGCATCGTGGTGGGCGGCGGCAATATCCTGAGGGGCTGCGATTCCGGGAGTTCCGGACTCACGCGCGTTACGGCCGACCACATCGGCATGCTGGGCACGGTAATTAACGGCCTCGCCATACGCGACGTCGGGCGGCGCGAGGGCCTGGAAGTAGTCGTGATGTCGCCCATCCCGGTAGGCACGCTTGCCGCGGCCTACAACCCCGACAGGGCCACCGAGCATCTGGCCAGCGGTAGGGTGGTCGTCTTTGCCGGGGGGACGGGAAGTCCGTTCTTTACCACCGACACTGCGGCCGCCATACGCGCGGCCGAGACGGGGGCGGACGCCCTGCTCAAGGCCACCAAAGTGGACGGGGTCTATTCGGCCGATCCCATGGTCGACTCCACGGCCACGCGCTTCGATCGCCTGAGTTTCAAGGACGCGCTCGACCTCAGGTTGAGTTTCATGGACAGACCGGCCCTGTCGCTCTGCGAGGACCGGGGCATTCCTGTCGTGGTTTTCAACGTCAATGAAGAAGACAGCATTAAGAGAGTCATACTGGGAGAGCAAATCGGAACCATAGTCGAGGGGGGTGTCGAATGATTGACCTGATTCTCGAAGAGACTGAAGAGAAGATGAAGAAGTCTCTTGCGGCATTCAGGCGTGAGCTTGCCACCATAAGGACGGGCAAGGCGACGACCACTCTGCTTGACGGCATCAAGGTGGATGCCTACGGGCAGTCGATGCCGCTCAATCAGGTTGCGAGTATAAGCGTGCCAGAGCCGCGCCTCATACTCGTCCAGCCCTGGGACCAGACCATAGTCTCGGACGTGGAGAAGGCGATCCAGAAGTCGAATACCGGGCTCGTGCCCAACACAGACAAGAACGTCATAAGGCTCCCCATACCTCCGCTCACAGAGGAACGAAGAGTGGAGCTCGTCAAGGTCGTGAAGAAGCATGCCGAGGAGTCCAGAGTCTCGGTGCGGAACATCCGGCGGGATGCGAACGAGCACCTTAAGAAAGCCCAGAAGGACGGTGATATTTCGGAGGACGATTCCCACAAGGCAGTGGACAAGGTCCAGAAGCTCACCGACAAATATGTCGAGGAAATCGACAAGGTGCTTGCAGATAAGGAAAAGGAGATCATGGAGGTCTAGGGGGGCGTATCTTCCCTAGGGCCCCGGGTCGCTCCGGCCTCATGACCGAAAAAGAATTCAAGCAGACCGAGGAGAATCTCAAAAGATCGGGTCCCGTGCCGCAGCATGTAGCAGTCATCATGGACGGCAACGGGCGCTGGGCCAGGAAGCGAAACCTCCCGAGGGTGGCCGGACACAGGGCCGGAATAAAGTCCGTCCGGGAAGTCGTGAAGGGCTGCGGGGCCCTCGGCGTCGACTATCTCACGCTCTACACTTTCTCCACTGAAAACTGGAGCCGCCCCAAGACTGAAGTCGGCGCTCTTATGAGGTTTCTGCGCGGGACGCTGAGGCGCGAGCGGGACGAGCTCGACAGGAACAACGTGAGGCTCAGCGCCATCGGCAGGATCAAGGACCTGCCCGGGCCGGTGAGGGACGAGCTGGCGAGGAGCATCGAGTATCTCTCGGGAAACACCGGGCTCAACCTGATACTCGCGCTTTCATACAGCGGGCGAACGGAGCTGCTGGACGCGGTAAGGAGGGTGGCGCGAGAGGTAGAGGCGGGCGAACTCAGGCCGGGGAGCATCACCGAGTCCACTCTGAGGCTGCGGCTCTACAGGGGAGATGTGCCCGACCCGGATCTTCTCATAAGAACCAGCGGCGAGCTTCGCATAAGCAATTTCCTGCTCTGGCAGATGGCTTATTCGGAGCTCTACGTTACGGACGTATTGTGGCCGGATTTCAGGCGCAGCCATCTCTATGAGGCAATAGGGGAGTTCCAGAGACGCGAGCGGCGCTTCGGCGGTATATCAGCCAAGAAAGGTCCCCGGTAGATAATGGCATTCTCCAAGCTGGCCAAGAGGGTAGGGGCCGGCGCGGTCCTTATTCCCATCGTTCTTTTCATCACATACAGGGGAGGGCTCCTGTTCGCCGCATTCGTCGCCCTGCTTGCCGGGCTGGGCAGCTCCGAATTCGCGAACATGGCTTCGGCGCGCGGCTTCCGCGTGTCCAGGTTCCTGGTGATACCGGGAAGCGCGCTCATCGCGCTCGCATTCTATTTCGGCAGCATCGGCACAGCCGCGATCATATTGACCGTGATCGTCCTCATGGGTCTTATGGAGGGGCTTGCGAGGGCGGATATCGAGAAGTATGTCTTAAGCGCTTCGCTTTCCATCGCCGCGGTCACCTATACCGGCTGGTTGCTCGGTTTCTTCATACTCCTGAGGGAGTTTCCGGCACATGCCCTCGATCCGGGGCTTGTCGCGGCCGGCGATATGGGGCGCTCGCTTGTGTTTCTGGTTCTGATTCTGGCCTGGAGCAATGACAGCGGCGCTTACTTCGTCGGTTCGGCAATCGGCAGGCGCAAGTTGATGGCCCGCGTGAGTCCCTCCAAGACGGTCGAGGGTGCGCTTGGAGGCCTCACGGCCTGCGTTATCGCAGCTTTCATATCGCGGGCCACGTTCGCCCCGTTCCTCGCGGCCTGGCAGGCGGTTGTCGTCGGGGTGCTGGTAGGGGCTGCATGCGTTGTGGGAGACCTGGCCGAGTCCATGCTTAAGAGGAGCACCGGCGTCAAAGACTCGTCTAATCTGATTCCCGGCCACGGGGGGCTGCTTGACCGCTTCGACAGCCTGCTCTTCGCCGGACCCGTGTTCTATCTCTTCGCGAGACTCGTGTTCTCAGGGGTGCAGCCATGAGACGGATATCTATACTGGGCTCGACCGGTTCCATAGGCAGGAGCTCGCTGGATGTCGCAAGGTCGCATCCGGAGGCAATCGCGGTGGCCGGGCTTTCAACCAACCGGAAGATCGAGGACCTTGCCAGGCAGGTCGAGGAATTCAAGCCGGCGCTGGCCGCGGTAGGCGACGAATCGCTGGCCGGCGAATTCAAGGACATGGTTGAGGGAACGGAGACCCGGGTCGTATGCGGCGAGGGCGGGCTCAGGGAATTGGCTTCTCTCGACGGGGCGGACATAGTCCTGAACGCCCTGGTCGGGTCTGCGGGCATAATGCCGTCGATCGCCGCGATACGTTCCGGCAAGGACCTCGCGATCGCTAACAAGGAGTGTTTGGTCGCTGCCGGCGAGGTCATAATGCGCGAGGCAGCGGCGGCGGGCGTAGGCCTCATTCCCGTGGACAGCGAGCACAGCGCCGTATTCCAGTGCATCAGGGGCGAGAGGCGCGCGGACGTATCGAGAATAACCCTGACGGCGTCGGGTGGGCCCTTGAAGGACATGACGGCGGCCGAGATCGGCGAAGTAACGGCGGAGGACGCCCTGAAGCACCCCACCTGGGACATGGGGCAGAAGGTCACCATCGATTCGGCGACGCTGCTCAACAAGGGTTTTGAGGTGATAGAGGCAAGCTGGCTTTTTAATATACCGACCGACCGCATCGATATCCTCATTGAGAAGAAGTCGATTGTCCATTGTCTCGTCGAGTTCATAGACGGCAGCGTTACCGCGCTGCTATCAGTACCGGACATGAGGCTGGCCATTCAATACGCGCTCACTCAGCCTGCCCGGCTCGAGACGCGGCTCGAGCGGTTGGACCTTGCAGGCATGGGCGACATTGCGTTCGATGCGCCGGATCTGGAGAAATTCCCGTGCCTGGATCTCGCCTATCAGGCGGCCGGTCTCGGGGGGACGGCTCCGGCGGCTCTCAGCGCGGCCGACGAGGTGGTTGTGGAGTCTTTTCTTGCAGGACGGATAAAGTTTAACGATATTTACTCGATACTGAAAGAGGTGGTCGCATCCCATCAGGTGATGGGAGCGAGCGATGTTGACTCGGTCATGCGTGCTACCGCATGGGCGCGGGACCGGGCCGGAAGCCTGGTAAAGCAGATGGGCAGAGGCGACTGATATGGTCTACATCTTGGCTTTCGCGATAGTCGTGAGCGTGATCGTTTTCGTCCACGAGCTGGGGCACTTCCTGGCAGCCAAGAAGTCCGGCGT
The DNA here is from genome assembly GCA_050125095.1 of bacterium. Taxonomy (GTDB): domain Bacteria; phylum Arandabacterota; class Arandabacteria; order Arandabacterales; family JALGWA01; genus JALGWA01. The sequence goes on along the minus strand of JASFEA010000003.1, from coordinate 33,473 downwards.
TAAGGTGCTCACTTTCTCTATCGGAATGGGCCCCAGAATCCTGGGCATCAAGCGCGGCGATACCGACTATATAGTGAGCGCGATTCCCTTCGGCGGTTATGTGAGAATGGCCGGCGACAATCCCGAAGAAGACCTGACCGGGCAGGACTGGGAATTCCTGTCGAAGCCCAAAGGCGTTCGGGCTTTCATCGTAGCGGCGGGCCCGCTTATGAATATTGTGCTGGCGTTGGCGATATTCATCGGTATGAACCTGGTCCTGGGTGTCGTGGTGACTCCCACGCGTGAGATAGGATATGTCATCGAGGATACGCCTGCCTGGGAGGCGGGACTCAGCGCCGGTGACGAGGTTGTATCGGTGGATGGGAATCCGGTCGAGACCTGGGATGACTTTGAGACCGAGCTTCAGGATCGGGTGGGCGGACAAGCGACGGTGGAAGTGTTGCGGGGGGGTGCCCCGATGAGTGTGGTCATGGACCTGGAGAATGTCGAGGCATACTACGAGGCCGGTATGTACGCATACCGCGACACCGAGCTGGGCGACGTCAAGTGGCGGGGCCCCGCATACAGGGGCGGCCTGCGCGAAGGAGACGTGGTGACGGCGATTGACGGTGAGCCCGTCCGGGACTGGTTCGACCTCAGGGAGATTATAATTGCGGCGCCGGGACGCGAGATAGTCATCGATTACGAGCGCGACGGGCGGCCCGGGAGCACCACCGTTATGACCGGCGACAGGGAAGGGTCGGGATTCATAGAAGTTTCCTACGCTGTAGATTATGAGCGGATAGGTCTCTTCGAGTCGGTCAAGCTGGCGGTTCTGACGACGCGGGCCGCCGCCGAGCAGATCGTCGTGTTTTTCCACCGGTTACTCACGCTGAGGGCGAGCCGTGACATGATAGGGGGTCCGGTAAGGATAGGCGAGATCGCGGGCGAGTCCATGAGATGGGGAGTCGATTACATGCTGGCCCTCATTGCCACAATCAGCGCCCAGCTTGCCCTCATTAACCTGATTCCAATCCCTGTTCTGGACGGCGGGCACCTGTTCCTGCTCGGAGTCGAAGCCGTGAGCAGGAGGCCGATAACCATGCGCCAGAGGATAATCGCTCATCAGATCGGATTCGTATTCCTCATAGGGGCCATACTGACCATTACCTTCATCGACGTATCCCGCTTCATTTCAAAATAGACCGCGCTGACCGCGAGCCGTCTATATGCACGCGGGACGATTGTGCATTTCAAGACCTGACCCCAGGACCTGACCGATTGTGCATTTCAAGACCTGACCCCAGGACCTGACCGATTGTGCATTTCAAGACCTGACCCCAACTAGCGGCGGGAGCGCGTGGAGATTTCGTTGAAGGTCTCGATCCAGAAATCCACGTCGCCTTCATAGTACGCCGTCAACGAGTCCGCCATGGCCTTCCAGTTTTCGGGGAAGTCCACCTGGCGGAGCTCGTCCGCCAGCATTTCCGGATCATCGGCATGAACACGGTAGATGCGGGCGCATTCCGAGAAGGTCTCCATGAATCGCTCAAGGTTCTCGTGCTCTTCCGGCGGAGCCGTCGGCGAGCAGGCGAGCAGGATCAGGCTTAATGCGAAGAGACATCTCGGGATACGTGCGTTCATGGAAGTATGCTAGCATGAAGCCAACATAAGTCCAATGCATTTCATATAGTTGACAGGTATTTACGCCTCTGCTAATATGCGCAACTGATGAGAAATAGTGCCATTTTCTTAGCAATTCTGCTAATCGTGGCCTTTCTCGCCCCAGAGGGCCACTGCCAGCGGGACAGGCGCCGCGGCGGGCCTGCCGTAAGGGACATCTCTGTCCTCGGAACCGAGCACTTCAGCGAAAAAGACGTCCGGAAGGTCATGCGCACCAAGGAAAGCGGGTACTTCAGCACCAAGAGACTCCGCATGACCACGCTGGAGTCGGACATCCTCTCCATAGTCGCCTTTTACAGGAGAAACGGATTCCTGCGGGCCTCGGCCGAGGTCGAGGAGATCGAGTACGACGAGGCCAGAAACAACGTCTGGATCACTATAAGAGTCAACGAGGGCAGCCAGACCACGGTGCGGATTATCGATTTCGAAGGTTACAGCGTGATGAGTCCGGATAAGCTCAAGAAGGCCGTCGGCATGAAGGCGGGAGATCCCCTCAACCAGGATGCGATCGCCCAGGACGAGTACAACATCTACACGCTTTACGCCGACGCCGGTTACATCTACGCGGCCGTTTCGACGCGGCTGGCTTTCGGTGAGGGCAAGGTGGACCTGACGTACATGATTGAGGAAGGCGATCCTGCGCATATCGGCAGGATAAGGGTCAGCGGGAACCGCCGGGTGGGCGAGCCCCACATACGCCGGGAAATAACCACCGAACCGGGCGATCTCTTCTCCAGGAAGAACGTCCTCGACAGCCAGCAGCACCTCTACGACACCGGCCTCTTCAAGGACGTTGGAATAGACCCCACGCCGGCAACAGAGGACTCCGGGCTCGTCGACCTTGTAGTCAAGGTGAAGGAAAGAAAGATGAAGGAGGTGAACCTGGGGCTCGGCTATGGAACCCTGGACGAGGCCAATGTCTCCGTCGGCTGGCGCCACAGGAACCTCTTCAAGGCCGCGCTTCTCTTCAATGTCGACATGGTGCTCGGCACGCGGGACTTCGACAAGGGGCTCACGAGGAAGAGGCTCGACGCATCGCTCACCGACCGGTGGCTTTTCGGCACCCGCCTTACCGGAGGCCTCCAGATTTACGGGGAGGAAACCCTGGAGAAGTACAACAAGGGAAATGTGGTGGACGGCGAGTACACGCTGGACAGAATCGGAGTAGACGCCGGCGTCACCAAGGACTTCACGCGGACCTTCAGAATGACCCTCGCGTACAAACATGAGTTCGTCGAGATACGCAACCCTTCCTGGAACGTCGAGGACGAGGATACGCTGCGCTTACAGCTCGGACAGGAAGTGAACCGGTCCATGAGCTTCCTAGTGGAAAGGGATACGCGCGTGCCTTTCTTCAATCCGCGCAGGGGATCGGTATTAAGACTCACGGCCGGTGTCGCCGGCGGCATATTCGGCGGGGACAATTCCTTCACCAAGGTCACCGGGACATGGTCGGGCTATTTCCTGACGTACGGCAACGCCGTCTTCGCCGCCGGCATCAGGGCGGGCTACACCGAACCCTTCGGGAAGTCGCAGGAGACCGGGGTGCCGGTATACGAGCAATTCTATGTCGGAGGGACGTCCACCCTGAGGGGCTATCCCGAGCAGGAGTTCGGTCCCGGCAACTTTGTCCTGACGGGCAATATCGAGCTCAGAATCCCCATGATGTGGAAAATAACGGCGGTCACCTTCCTGGACATGGGCAACGCCTGGGAGTCGATTGACGACGTCAGCGGCACCGATTTCGAAATCGGCGTCCCGTCCGAGGAATACGCCCTCAGGCGGAACACAGACGTGAAATACACTTTCGGCGTCGGAATCGGGCTGATGACGCCCGTCGGGCCGGCGAGACTGGACTACGGGTTCAGGCTCAAGCGAGCGATCTACGAGGATGGCTCCCGTGAGCCGCTGGGGCAGTTTCACGTGGTAATAGGGAACGCATTCTAGAGATGAGCAGGAAGAAGAAAGGGCTGGCGTATTTCGGGGTCGTATTGTGCATTCTGCTTCTGGGCGTGGTAGTCGTCTTCACCACCCAGAGCGAGAGAATCGCAATCAACCTGGGCGGCTATCTCACGGCGCAGATGGGGCGGGACAGGAACATAACCTTCGACGTCGGGGATATCGGCGGCAATCTCTTCCGCAACGTGGTACTCAAGGACTTCGTCATCACCTATACGGGGGCGGAGTCCCCCAAGATACTCTTTACGGCCAGGGAGATCTATGTTTCCCACAATCCCGCCTCGCTCATTTTCGGCAAGGTGAGGATAGACTCGGTGGGGCTCGTTTCACCCAGGATCGTTATCCCGCGGCGCGCTGACGGCTCCTGGGTCTATCCCTTCGGCGACAGCAGGGAGAGCGACGGGGGCTCGCCGCCGGTGATTGAGATCAGGAAGTTCGGGCTCACCGACGGCTCGGTGTTCTGGGAGGGAGGCAGGCCGGCGGCCGTGACCGAGCTTGATGTCAATGCCGTGTACATGAAGTTCGCCGAGGAGACCAACTTCTTCCTCAATAACGTAGCTTTCCTCTACGACGCGCGCACGCGTGTGAAGAAGTCGTCAGGCTATTTCTCGCGGGACAGGCGGGGCATGGAAGTCCACTTCCTGGAGTTCCTGACTGAGAAGAGCAGTCTCGGCTTCAGCCTGTTCATGGGAGGTGGGGGCTGGGACACCCTGGATGTGAGAGCGGAGTTCGACAGCCTGGCTATCGAAGATGCTCTTTCCTTCTACGGCGGCCCGGTCAGGGAGGACTTCGGGACCGTGAAGGGCGTGGTCACGGTGCAGGGAAGCGGCGGGCGCTACGGCCTGGACGCCCACGTGGACGGCAATGCAGGCATATGGGATTTCGAGAACCTGGATACCAAGGGCCTGTTCGCCGACGGCAAGCTGGCGGTGAACGACCTCACCATGGTTCTCAACGGAACGCCCATGATGGTCACAGCCGAGTACGCTTTCTCTGAGATTCCCGAGTATAAGGGCGTCGTCTCTTTCACCGATATGGATGTTGCCACGCTCATCAAGAACCCGTCAGAGGTCCTCGATACGGATATGAACGGCGAAGTCGCCTTCAGTGGCCGCGGCCTTACGGCGGAGGACTTCACGCTTGACACCTGGCCTCATCTCGGCAGAGGCAGGTACCGCCATTACGAGTTCGACTCGGTGGACGGATACGTCAAGGTAACCTCGGAAGACGTGACCGTTGACGCGACGGGGAAGGTCCCGTATGGCGACTGCTTCTGCAGGGGCTACGCGGGCTACGACGGCGGTATCGACCTCGAAATGGGTTACGACACCGACGACATCGCAGGCATAGAGGCGTATCATCCCCTGAAGGGCCTCGGCGGCTCCATGACGACCCGCGCCACGCTGCAGCAGAAGGCCGGGTACCTGACGCTCGAGGTGCGCTCGGTGGCCGACAGCATTGTTTACCGGGGTGTGGACTGCGATAGCCTGGTCACCGACTTCTTCCTCGAGTACTCCGATGAGGGCCTGGAAGCCTATGGCCGCCTGTTCGGGGCCAATCTCGGACGCGGCGATTCGCGGGCCGAGGAGCTGATAGCCGACTTCGAAATCGACGACAGGCATCTTTCAATCGACAGGCTGGTATTGACGCGGAGTGGCGGTTCGCTGTTCGGTGTGGTCGGGGAGCTCGATTTCGTCGAGGGCGGGTTTGACATGACGGTTGATAATATCTTCGTCGAGATAGGCAAGCATGTGTGGGAGAACTCGCGCGCGGTGGATATCTCCTACGGCAACGATTCGCTGGTCGTGTCCGGGCTGGAGGTCGCCTCCGAGATGGGGGCGGTCAGCCTCGAGCGATCGACCGTTGCCGGGGGCTTCTACGACCTTCAGGCCAGAGTCAAGGGCCTGGACATGGGTCTCTTCGGCATGTCGACGGGAACGCCGATGCCGACGGGCACAATGAATCTGACCTGGGACATCAGGGGCCACAAGGACAGCCTCGGCTTCAATCTCGACTTCGAGCTCACGGAGGGCGAGATGAAGGAGGTGCCTTACGACTCCTTCACCGGTCATGCCAGGTATGAGGCCGATACGCTCATCATAGACGACTTCGTGCTCCGGCACGGTGACGGCAGCGTGGTTATTGACGGCACCGTTCCCGTGAACCTCTCGCCGGGCAATCTCTGGAGCGCGACGGATCCCGACAGCGGCCCGGGCCTGATCGACAACCTGGGAACGCTCAGAGTGGAGGCCCGTGACATCGACATTACTCTGCTCTCGTCGCTGGCGCCGCCGCTTTCCAAGTTCAGGGGCCGGACGAGTTTGAGCGCCGAGATCAGCGGCAGGCGCGACAACCCCCGCATCGTGACACATGGGCGTCTCGATAACGCCGAATACGGCTTGACCGAGCTCGGCAGATTGACCTGGGACATTCTTCTGGAAGACTCTCTGCTGACGATCTCGGAATTCGACTTCGGCACCAACGGCGAGAGCGGGCGGATAAAAGGCGGTATCCCCGTCGCCGTGACGGTGGTGCCCTTCTCGACTTCGCTGCTGGAGCGTCCCGTCGACCTCGAAGTGGTGATAGAAGGCGGGAACCTGGGACTTCTGGCCGACATCTTCCCCAAACTCAAGGAGTGCGAGGGCAGGTACGACGCCGACCTCAGGATCACGGGCCAGGCAAAGGACCCCTATTTCGAAGGCTACGTGAATCTCTCCGGGGCGCGCATAAGACTGGAGGGCATGGCCCAGGACTTAAGAGACATCTATCTCAATTTGGCGGCGGACGGCCAGAGGTTCGACATTCGGAGGTTCGAGGCGGAAGAGGGCGCACTGAAGGGCTCGGGTTACTTCACCATCTCGGGCCTTGCTTTCGATGACTGGAACCTGGCCCTCACGTTTGACGACTACTGGGTCTCGGAGTACGAAGACTTCTTCGTGAGGATAGGCGGAGATATCGTCATCAACCGGGTCGAGATCGAGCCGGGCCAGTGGGTTCCGAACCTGGAGGGCGACCTCAAGGTGCATGAGGGGGAGTACTATTTCAGCCTCGCGGGCGCGCAGACGTCCGGCGGGTTCCTCGGGCCCACGAGATTCCCCGGCTGGTTGATGAACGTCGAGGTGGAGATTCCTAACAAGTTCTGGATAAGAGGAGACGATATACAGGCAGAGGTACAGGGTACGGTAAATGTCAAACGCTCGGGCGAGGGTTTGCTCGTCCTGGGCACACTGAAGACAATACGCGGTACCTTTGCAGTATATAACAATATATTCAAGATAGTTCGTGGCGAGGTCAGATTTAGCGATGTCACCAGCATAAAAAAGGCGTATATTAACTTAGAGGCCGAAGCTCGGGTGCTGGATGAGAGGATAGAGGTGGTGGTGAACGGATTTCTGGACAACGTCGACGTTTCGGCGACCTCCGAGAGCGGCTGGAGTGAGACTCAGATCTTCGAAGCCCTGACGGTAAGGAGGGTGAGCGGACCCGGCGAGGACGTCGGCCAGGAGGCGTTCGCCCAGGCCCTTCTTCAGTCCTGGGGAATGGCGCTTCTGAACCGCTTCGGAACAGACGTTGCCAGGGAACTCAGGCTGGACAGGTTCGGTATAGAAATCGACGACGGGGCCAGCACCAACAATATTGTCCTCTCTACGCGCGTGACATTCGGCAAGTACGTTACAGACAATGTCTATCTGCAGTACACCGAGTCCCTGGGGAACCTCTACGGCGACGCGGAGAGGCTCAAGCAGAGGGGGCTGGACGAGCCGGAGCGGCGGCTTCAGGTGGAATACAGGCTCAGCGACAGGTTCACCGTCGAAGGCGAGGCGGGTACGGTCAGAGGTCTCGGCTACTTCGACGTCGACCTGAAGTTCAGATACGGGTACTAGCGATACGGGGTAGGGTATGAGGCGGATTGCTCTTACAATGTTGCTGCTCCTTCTCATCCCGTCGCTTGCCGCGGGGTTCGGCAAGAACAAGGTGCAGTACAGGGTATTCGACTGGGCGGTACTTGCCTCCAAGTACTTCGACGTTTACTATTACGAGGGCGAAGAGGACCTTGCGCGGCGCGTTGCGGTCATTGCCGACGCCTCATACGATTCGCTCAGCTCGCATCTCAAACACGAGCTGGGGAAGCGGACCCCCATAATCGTATACGCCTCCCACCACGAGTTCCAGCAGACGAACGTGACGATGTCTCTTCTTGAGGAGGGGACGGAGGGGTTCACGGAGATTTTCAAGAACCGCGTGGTCATACATTTCAACGGTTCCTATGAAGACCTGAGGCATCTTGTATATCACGAGCTCACGCATGTTTTCACTTTCGACATAGTATACGGAGGCCTGCTGGAGTCCATATTCACGCGCCAGTACCTGTTCCGGCTGCCCCTGTGGTTCATGGAGGGGATACCCGAGTTCGAGGCTTCGGCCTGGGACACGGAGGCCGAGATGGTTATGCGGGACGCGGCCATAAGCGGCTACTACTTCCCCCTGTACTACGACGTGTACGGGTACCTGGCCTATAAACAGGGCCAGTCCGTTATAAGGTACATCGCCGACAAGTACGGCCCCGAGAAGATCCCCGACATCCTGCAGGCGGTGGCCTCGACCAGGAATATAGACGCGGCGCTCATGAACACAATCGGCGTGGACACTCAGGGGCTCACGGAATCGTGGTCCGAGTATCTTCGCGAGCGGTACTGGCCGGATATCTCCTCAAAGGACGAGCCGGATGAAGTGGCCCAGAGGCTCACGGACCACCGCAAGGGGGACTCCTTCGTAAACGGCATGCCGTCCATTTCGCCCGATGGCCAGCTGATCGTCTATCTTTCAGACAAGAGCGGCTATTACGACATATACCTGATGTCGGCGATCGACGGCAGGGAGATCCGGCGCCTCGTCAAAGGACAGAGATCCCAGGACTTCGAGTCGTTCCATAGCCTGAGGAGCAGTTTCGCCTGGTCCCCGGACAGCAGACGGATAGCCTTCGTGAGTAAGCGGGGCAAGGGCGACGCCCTGTACATCATAGACGCTCCCGGTGGTAAGAACCTCGAGAGATTCCAGCCCGAATTCGACACCATGAGCTATCCGGCCTGGTCGCCGGAAGGCAGTTCCATCGCCTTCGTGGGAACCCGGAGGGGGGCGGCCGGGATATATTCGCTGGACATCGAGTCGGGCGAGGTGGAGGAGATACACTCCGGCGCGTTGGAGTACTCGGCCATAGCGTTCTCGGCCGACGCCAGCAGGATCGCGTTCTCGGCCATAGCCCCCGGCTGCGTGGATTCTCTGTGCGAGATCTCCCGCGTGGGGCCCTGGGTCAAGCCGACGCGCGACATCTACGTGCTCGATATAGACCACGGCGTGACCGAGCGGGTCACCTACTGCGAGTGCGAGGACCTCTCGCCGGTCTGGGGGGAGGAGAACGACAGGCTCATGTTCGTTTCGGACAGGGACGGGTCCTATAACCTCTTCATCTATGACTTCGGTGACTCGACTACTGCACAGATAACCAACATCCTGGGCGGCATCTTCACCCCGTCATGGTCGCGAGAGGGTAACCGCATCGCCTTCAGCTGCTTCAATGAAGCGGGCTGGGACGTCTTCCAGATCAAGAATCCGGCCGAGAACCTCGGCATAATACGGAAGCAGAAGGAAGAAGACTGGACGTGGGAAGCGCCCTGGCTGGAGGAGCGCAGCACAATAGCGTTTGCGCCGCCGGTTATCGACATGGCGCCGGGAATCGCGGACAGCGCGCTGATCGAACAAGCTCTCGACTATGAGGTAAAGCCGTACCGCATCAACTTCACGCCCGATTACGTCGGCGGGTCCTTCCAGTACAGCACGGCATACGGCCTCGGTGGTTTCACCCAGCTGTCCGTGAGCGACGTTCTCGGCAATCACAGGATCTCGATTGCCACGGAGTTCTTCTCTTCCTTCCAGGAAACTGACTTCCTGGGGATATATAACTACCTCAAGCACAGGATAAATTACGGGTTCGGCGTCTTTCACTTCAAGAACTACTACTACGCGAGCCGTTCGACCATGGGGATACCCATCGGCGAGGGAAGGGTGGACCGCTTCTTCTCCGAGCGGAACTACGGCGGGCTGCTTGCGCTGTCCTACCCGCTCGATAAGTTCAGGCGAGTAGACCTTGAGTTCACGGCTCAGAGAATAGACCGCGAGATCTTTGAGGACGGTTCCGAGTACCTGCCGGCGCCCATAATCGCGTCGCGCAATTCATACGATCTCTATTCGGTCCGCCTGTCGTACGTGAAGGACAACACGATTTGGGGGATGATGGGGCCCGTCGGCGGCACGAGGTATTTCCTGAGCTTCGACAAAAGCATAGTGGATGTGCTCGGAAGCGACCTCAACTACAACTCGGGCTATGTGGACTTCCGCAAGTACTTCCGGTTCACCTCCAGCACATCGCTGGCGTTCCGGATGAGCGCGGCAACGAGCCAGGGCCTGGATCCCGTGGTCTTCTCGCTCGGCGGAGGATACACGCTCAGGGGCTATCCCGATTTCCAGTTCGAGGGCAATAACATGGCCTTCGCCAGCTTGGAGCTCCGCTATCCATTCATCGACCGGCTGGTGACGCGCGGCCCGATTCCGCTGATGCTCGGAGGCATCCGCGGCGTGTTCTTCTTCGACATAGGAAGCGCCTGGAACGGGCAGTTCAACGACGTCCGCTGGATGCACACCGTGGAGGGCTCCCAGCAGCTAGCCGACTTCCACGCCGCCTACGGTTTCGGCTTCAGGATGGTCTTCTCTTACCTTCTCATGAGGCTCGATTTCGCCTGGGCCACGAACTTCGGCGGCCCGGCGCAAAAGCGAGTGCACTTCACGCTCGGGGGAGATTTCTAGTTGGATCTTCTCCATGAACTGAATTCCCCGCAACGGGAGGCGGTTACATCAACGGAGGGTCCGCTTCTGGTTCTCGCCGGAGCCGGGACAGGCAAGACGAGAGTGCTTGCCTACAGGATAGCTTATCTGGTGGGCCCGATGGGCGTGAGCCCTCACGACGTTCTGGCCGTCACCTTCACCAGGAAGGCGGCGGGCGAGATGCGGGACCGCGTCAGGTCGCTGGTCGGGGACGTGGGGCATGGGATGTGGATCGGCACTTTTCATTCCATCTGCGCGCGCATACTGAGATACGAGGCCCGCAGCCTGGGTTTTCCCCCTAACTTCACCATCTACGACGAGCACGACCAGGCCGCGCTCATCAAGCAGGTTCTCAAGACGGAGGAGAAGAGTGAGACGCGGGGCTCACCTGGCGGGATTCTCTCGAGAATAAGCGCCGTCAAGTCTCAGCTCATAAAGCCTGAGGAGTTCCGCGCGCGGGCCACGGGCCATCGGGACACGGAGCTGGCGCGGCTCTATGAGGCCTACGAAGCGGGGCTGCGGGAAAACAACGCCCTTGATTTCGACGACCTGATCGTGATGCCCGTCCGGCTTTTACGGGCGAATGACGAACTGCTCGATCGGGTAAGCGGTAGATTTCGCTACATACTGATAGACGAATACCAGGACACCAATTTCGCCCAATACGAACTCATCAGGCTGCTGTCGTCCGGGCACGGCAATGTCTGCGCCGTGGGGGACGACGACCAGTCGATTTACCAGTGGCGCGGCGCCGACGTCACAAATATCCTCAATTTCGAAAAAGACTTCCCGGGCACCAGGGTGATCCGCATCGAACAGAGCTACAGGTCGACCAAGACCATATTGGCGGCGGCGCAGGCCGTCATCAAGAACAACAGGAGGCGGAAGGAAAAGGAACTCTGGACGGCCAATCCGGTGGGCAGGAAGATCGGCGTCAACGGCGTGCTGAGCGAAGAGGAAGAGGGGGTGTTTGTCGCCGCCACCATCGCCGAGCTCGTGAAAGAGGAGGGCAAGACCCTCTCGGATGTCGCCGTGCTCTACCGGACCAACGCCCAGTCCAGGGCAATCGAAGACGCGCTTCGCAGGCAGGGAATGCCCTATATTCTCGTCGGCGGCACGAGGTTCTACGAGAGGAAGGAGATAAAGGACATAGTCGCCTACCTCCGTGTCCTCGTTAACCCCGCGGACTCCATAAGCCTGCGCAGAATACTCAATGTGCCGCCGCGCGGAATCGGTGATGTCACCATGTCGCGTCTGGAGTCCCATGCGGTGGAGCAGGACATCAGCCTTCTCGAGGCAATTGAGGGGTCCGGCCGGATCGGGGAGATAGGCCCGGGCATCAGGCGAAAGCTGGCCGACTTCGTGAGTCTCATTGACGGGCTCAAGTCGGCTGCGGCCTCGGGCTCGATCGGCGAGCTGATCAGCACCGTTGCCCAGGACACGGGCTACATAGCCTTTCTCGAGGACCAGGGAACCCCGGACGCAGTGGCGAGACTGGAGAATGTCAGAGAGCTGGCCGCCGGGGCATACGAGTACGAGGAGCGCGCCGAGGAGCCGACACTCGAGGCTTTCCTGGAGGAGATATCGCTGCTCATGGATATCGACATGTGGGACAACACCGGGGAGAGGGTGAGCCTCATGACCCTGCATAACGCCAAGGGGCTGGAGTTCAAGGCTGTCTTCCTGGCCGGGGTCGAGGAGGGCCTGCTGCCGCATCACACTGCCCTGGAGGATGACGCGGAGGTGGAGGAGGAGCGCCGGCTGTTCTACGTCGGGCTGACAAGGGCACGCGAGCGCGCGTTTCTCTCGATTGCGACCAGCCGCAGAGGGTTCCACGGGTTCCTCACCCGCAGCGTTTCGAGATTCCTTCACGAGATTCCCCCGGAGCACGTGGAATACCTGTCCGATGTGTACGAGGCGTACGGCCAGGGCGGCGCCGATGATGGGGACTACTCGGGCGAGGAGATCGTCATCCAGGTTGGGGCATGGGTCAAACATCCCGATTGGGGCATAGGGCGCGTCAAGGCCTGCGAGGGCTATGGCAGGGAGCTCCGCGTTACGGTCGACTTCGGCCACAACAACGTCAAGAAGGTACTCGCCAGGTACGCCGGGCTTGAGCCCGTGGATGAGGGCGAGGTCTAACGGAGAAGTACCACCTTTCGCGTCACGCAATGCGAACGCGACTTGACGGCGACCAGATATGTCCCGCTCGCCACCCTGCGGCCGCGCGAGTCCGTGCCGTCCCAGGCGACCTGGACCAGACCCGGGTGGTCCTCCGAGAGTACCTTCTTAACCAGCTTCCCCCGGACGTTGTAGATGCTGACCTCGAGGGGGACATCGCGGGAAGAAATCGAGAAACTCAGATTGACCTGGTGCACGAACGGGTTCGGATAGAGACTGAACATCAGATTATCAACAAGGTCGATGTCATCCACGCCGGCGGGCGCCGTCGTAAGCCACAGCGAATAGTCCACGGGCCCCATGAATAGCCCCGGTTCGGGGGTGTCGGTGCCCCACCAGTTCGTCCGGGCCATGATCGTATTCGCCGTGTAGTTCTTTATGGCGAGCATCTCATTGTCCCGAATGTCATTGAGCCCGCCGAGCCCCGCCCCGTCGTCCCCGAGCACGGGATTGGAGTTGTTATATATGCCGAAGCCGAACCTGTTTCCGACAATTGAGGTCTTTGTTATCACGGGTGATGAGGACATGGCCACCTTGATGCCGCAGTCGCCGTTGAAAGCCACGTAACATGAGTCGATGACGGGGGAGCTTGTGCCCAGGTAGATGCCGTTCAAGGCATTGTACTCGAACTTGTTGCCCGGAAGTATGGTCGGATTGGAGTTGTAGCAGGCCAGGCCGCTTCCGCTGGTGGTATTGCTTATGACGTTCTTGTCCATGACCGCGGTGCAGCCGTCCGACATCACCACGCCCGCGTAGGAGTTGTGATGCATCTTGTTCCCGACAAGGACGGGACTGCCGCCGTTGGCCGAAACGGCATATGTGTTGTTGTAAAGCTCGTTGTTATCAAGCACGGGTGACGTGGCGTCCACCTTGACGGCCATGATGCAGTTCGATATCTCCGACTCGGACAGATAGATGTCGTCATTGCGGCAGTCGATTCCGGTGACCGCGTTTCTAATGGAGGTCCTTGATATAGTCGCAGTGCCCTCATCCTCCACCATTATGCCCATCCACGTGCCGGGTTCGTCGGGATAGGCGAGCCCGGTCATGGTCACCGGATGGAGGCTTGTTCCCCTGCATACGAGGTCTCCCCTCACGAACACCTCGCACAGTTGTGATGATGCCCCGCCACCGTAAATGTCATGGGAGACCAATCGGATGTCGGTGCCTCTTTCAATGATGAGCTTGCTTCCCTCATCGATCACTACGTCGCCCACGATGTCCACCCGTCCGTATAGCACGAAGTCATCGGTGAACATGCCGGTGAAGGGCTGGGCGTAGATCCCCATCCTGATGCCGGACGCCCCCGCGCAGGGCCACTCGCTTCTGCCGCCCTGAATGCCGAGGTCGAGCGCGAAAAGCACGGAGTCGACCGATCCGGCAAATACCTCGATCCTCCCGTCCATGTCTATATCGCCGGCGACGGGCGTCGAGTAGCACATGTTCCTTATCGGCACCGGGGCCATGAAATCGCCGCCCGTGGGGCTTATTATGCAGACCTTACCCTCGCGCAGGCTGCATATGATCTCTGTGGTCCCATCCCCGTCGAGATCGGCCGTTATGGGGGCCTCGACCGGGGTGCCTCCCAGGTCTTTCTCCAGCACAACCTGCAGGTCATCAATCCTGTAAAGGTAGCCCATTTCCGATGTGCAGAGAATCTCGAGGACCTCATCATTGTCTGTGTCGGCTATTGACAGGCTGGTAGCCGGGTGGGGAAGCTCCACCGTTTCGATGATCTGCCCGGTCATCGCCTCCACGACGTACACGTTGTTCCCGCTGCCGGCTATTATCTCCAGGTCGCCGTCCCTCTGTATGTCGGCGCCGACCGCGCAGGCGACACCCTGAGAGGTGAGTTGGGAAGTCCAGAGGGAATGAGGCTGTTCATCCGGGTCATCGGAACAGCTGAAGCATCTGAGATTGCCCGTCTCGCCGCCTCCGGCCATCATGACCTCCAGGTAACCGTCCTGATCAAAGTCCCCGCAGACAAGACTGGTAATGGCCCCGAATGACCCGGGCAGGGAATAGATCCACCTGTAGGCGCCCTGCGTGTTGAAGGCGTACATCTTAGCGGCCATGAAGTTGTAGGTGGCCAGCAGCACTTCGAAGCTCCCGTCATGGTCGAGGTCTGCCACCACGGGGGACACGCTGGCGTTGTCGGTGAAACGCTGCCAGATGGTGTTGCCGGTCGCTCCCTCAAGCACCAGTACCGCGCTCTTCGTAGTGAGGATGACCTCCGTCGCGCCGTCGCCGTTGAGGTCGCATGCCGCCGGCTCTATGTTCTCGAACCACTCCTTCTGGCCCAGGTTTTCCCTGAGCCATATGGTGTTGCCGTCAGACGTGAGGGCCTGAGCCAGGGTCCCGCCCGATGTGACCAATATGTCCAGGTCCTCGTCGGCGTCCAGGTCGGCCATCACCTGCCCCTTGACGTCTTCGCCGAGCTTTACCGGGAAGCCGGCCTGGCACGGGTAAACGTAGGTCTCGACGGATGTCGTGTTGTTGTCCTCATCCACCTCCGGAATCATCTCTTCCGGGTCGGCCACCAGGTGTATGTCCAGGGCCCCGCCCTCGGCGCCATGAATTTCGAATTCCACCCAGCGCTTCTCCCAGCCCCAGAAGTCGGCGAGGGTCTCGACCCCCACGAGTTCGCCGCCGGCGTCCGGGTCGCCGTCATAGATGGCAACGTCGAATTCCGCAACGCTCTCGCCGCCGGCGTTCCAGACTTCCGCCGTCACCGTTACCGTTTCCCCGTTCTTGATGAACTCGGGGGATACTTTCACGTGGTAAGGCCTCAGCACGAGATCGGGCTGGCTGACAGGTTCCTGGTTGAGAACGAAGTTGAGGCATGGGTCTCCGAACAGGTTGAACTGCCTTACGTACTCGATATTCCCGAGGCGGCAGAGATGCCTCGTCTTGGCCTCGAGCATGAGCTCGCCCAGATAACTGGACCCGTTGACATAGGCCGCTCTTATGATCTGGGACGTGAACTCGGTCGATGCCCCGCCGCCGGTATCCCTGGACGATGCCAGGCATGCCACCGCGCCGCCGCCGGGATTCGTAAGCAGGCGCTCGGCGAAGCAGTCGACCCCGCCGTCCGAGAAAGTGTATTCCGTGTTGTCGAACCACCCGCTGTAGCATGCGATAGAGAGGATTATCGGGAGCCGGTCGGCATTCGCCAGATCCGGAATGCGGCCGCTTCCGAAGACCCTCTCGAATCTGCCGCCCCAGTTCCAGCGGTCGGCGTGGCCGCAGTACATGACGAACAGGCGGCCCGCCTCAAGCGAGTCGACCATGGCCTGTATGGCCTGGGCGTCCCCGGGGTCGGTCTGTGGGAAGTCGTACCTGTAATAACGCGAGTCATGCACGTCCGGCGGCAGGTAGACCGCCAGGCTGTCGAACAGATTCACATAGTCCTGCTTCAAAGCAAAGAAGCAGCCGCCCGCGAAGAGGAAGGACCTGGTCCAGTCCTCTGCCGGCAGGGGGGTGTAGGACGTGAGCTTGGCGTAGTAATAGGCCAGCTCGAGCTCGTTTCCGACGGGGATGCGCCCTATCATTATGTCCTCGAACTCGTCGTCGCCCTTTATGCATGCGTAGAAGTGGTCCGAGGCCTCCGCGTCTCCCCCGTAGCCGTCGTATTCAGGGACCATGCGGGTCACATTGTCGTCTTCATATGCGTCACCCAGGAGAATCACGAAGCCCAGGTGCCCGTCGCCGAAATGTTCTGCGGAACCCGTATTGTAAAGGGCTTTGATGAAATCGCGGACCATGACGGGGCTGTAAGCCGAAATCCGGTCAACGTCTATAATCGCGACATTTAGTCCCATGGTCTCGGCCCAGTGTCTTCCGATCGAATCGACATAAGCGCTGAGGCGGATGGCGTGCCCCATTATGAGAAGGATGTCCGCACCGGCATTGGCGCAGTCGGCGAGCGACTGGCATCTCGTCACGGAACCGGGGCCCGAAGGCGGCCCGGGCACGAATGCGCTGCCGTAGCCCGTCAGCACTTCCGAGCACGTGCGCGTTAGCGGCCCGGCGTCAACAAGCGCCGGACCGACGGCCCCGTCGAAACTCAGCGTTACCTGGATCTCGCCGGTCTCAGGGATGCCGTCATTCGCCCTGAAAACGGCGATACGCTGGTCCCTTATATAGGCCGTCTTTACGAGGCTCATACTCAGAGGGAGTCCGTCCAGGGTGAAGTCGGCCTCTATTCCGGCGCATTCCGGTACCGGGAAGCAGATAGTCCCGGATTCGCCGACCTGTGTGGAGGACGCTTCGATACTGAGGCTCACGGAAGTGGTCTCTGCCGCAGTAGATGAAGACAGGGGGACGGCGATGGCCATGAGGGCCACCACCACCCCCGTTATAATATCCCCGCTTCTTATCCTTGACATTCCCGCACTTCTCCTGTTGGAGTCCGCCGACAAAGCAAACCCCGTTGCCGTCTCACTGTTGTCAAGTGCGGATCTTTATTTAATTCTGTAATTCAATACTCGCCTGCAACGAGCGTCACTAGCGTCCCGGCAACTGCATAAACAGCTCTCGCTGGCTCTGTCGGCTCAGTCTGAATTCTACTGGTTGTAGAGAGACTTAATGGCTCCCCAACTGGCCGGCTCGGTAGCCATGCCGCACTCGTACAGGTCGATACTCCACTGGAACTGGACGAAATCGTCCCAGGTTTCGCAGTCTCTGGTGTAACCACCCTG
The DNA here is from genome assembly GCA_050125095.1 of bacterium. GTDB lineage: Bacteria > Arandabacterota > Arandabacteria > Arandabacterales > JALGWA01 > JALGWA01. The sequence goes on along the minus strand of JASFEA010000003.1, from coordinate 16,092 downwards.
ATAGGTGCCATCACCGCACTGATCAGCGTAATCGCCCGTTCCATCCTCAATAATGATGACTATACCGGTGAGACCGTCGCCGTCGCACTCGTCCGGATCAAGCACGCCATCGTCGTCCCAGTCAGTGACCTGGAAACGCATATCCGCGACGCCTGACATGCTGCCCACGCCCGTATGCTCAATATAGAGAACCGGACGGGACGCCAGAAGAGGCGCGTCGAAGGTAGCCGTCCACACGCTGGGCGTGCCCGGCGAATAAATATAGAACGTGGTCCAGAGGTAGTCCCATCTCGGGCCCGGGTCAACGGGCCAACCTGTGTCATCAATATCGATGTACCAGATACCGGGAGCGAGATCACCGCCCACGATCTGGCCGCCGTAAATCACGTTGCCGACATCCGCGACCATATTGCCGGTACCCTGGGAGAAGAAGTTCACGGTCCGCTCAGCATGAGCAACACCTGCAATAAGCAGACAAGCGGCGAAAACCAACACTAGCCTTTTCATCATTTCCTACCCTCCATGATTCCCTTAAAGTGAGTGACATCAAGACATATATATTCGGTGGCGGCGACACCTCCCTTCTGACTTGAGTCTTTTGACTTTGCTGTCGTCTGGTTACCTGTATAGCGCCTTGATACTGCCCCAGGACGACTGCTCGGCAGCCGAAGGGCACGCACTCAGGATCACGCTGCCACTACCGTTGGTCATTGTATCCGTCGCCGGAAGATACGGGAAGGACATGTAATTGTCCTGCATAGAGCCCGATCCGCGCTGGCATTCGAGCTCACCGGTGCCCGCTCCGCAGGAAATCGTGAAACTGCCGTTGATCAGGTTTTCACCCTCTCTCTCGAAGGGATCGAAAATGCCGTCCTCGTCGATGTCCCTGAGAGTGATCTCCGGGCGGAACTCCCCTGAAACGGAACCGTTGAAATCCGGCGGCGCGTCGGTGAAAACGAGTTCATACGTGCCGTCGATCTCGCCCTTCCAGTTGTAAGCACCAGGTGTGGAGTTGTCGTAATTGCCGGCGAAGTAGGTGTTGAATATATAGTCCCACCTTGCCACCTGTCCCGATGGATCCGGCCAGCCGGTGTCATCGAGCTGGAATCCAAATGTCCCCACTGCACCCCATGTCAGGGACCCGCTGTATTGCGCCGGCGAGTCCATTATGGTGCCCGTCATTTGCCAGCCGAAAAACAACATTCCCGCCAACGCCGAAGCGGGAAACGCAACGGCAATAACAATTGCGCATGCTATAACTTTATTCATAGGCTTCTCTCCTTCCATGAGAAGTTATGAAGACACTCGCGCTCACTGCAAGAGACCACAGCCGTGGTCGACCTTAGCCATATTATGAGCCCGGCACCACCCCCTTATTTTACTGGATACAGTATATCACATGCATAGAACCCAGTCAACGAATTAAATTGTTGCAGGTTTCTGGCAAATTCCCGTAGCCGGACGTGCATTTTTCCCGCGTGGCCGGTCTCCGGGCTGGGGGCCAAAAAACAGTATTGTGCGCCCGGTGATTTATATATATGTAAAGGGTGGACGAGAGGTAAGCTCAATGCGAAATCCAGATTTGCGCATACTGGGAATTCTCGTGATTGCCGCCTTTCCGTCAGCATGCTGGTCTTCGTCATTCTCAGCCGCCAATATCGGCATGCTGCCCGGGGCGGCGCCCACGCAGGCATATGTGAGCGAGGTGCCGGAACTGAACGACTTCTGGTGGAATCCGGCGGGGTTGGGCTATCTCGATCGGGTAGAGGTGGCTGGAGGATATATGGACTACCTGACGTCCCTCAAAGGCGGCCTGGCCGGGTTTGGAGCCCCAACCGGGCGGGGTTGGTCATATGACGTCTATATTTCCTATCTCTCAACCGGACAGGTCACGCGGACCGACTTCAACGACCCCACGGGCGGAGAAGGCGAGACATTCACTTTTGGCGAACTTATGGGCGGTTTTGCGGCGGGCATGAGGCTGCATGATAGACTTTCAGCGGGTGCAGGCCTCAAGTTCGCCAGGGAGCAGCTGGATGCCGATTTCAGGACAGGAGTGCTGGCTGATGTCGGCGGGGCTTTTCGTTTATATGGCGGCGGTGCCCGCGGCCTGTCGGCCTACGTTAGCGCCGTCGGACGCAATATGATTATAGCCCAGGATGGGGACGGCGGGGGATCGCCGGCGGGCTTGGAGGCGGGCTTCTCGCTTGCGGGTTCGGGCGGCACGCCGTTTTCGGGCGGTGTTTCGTATTATATCGGCCAGCGGGGCGTAAGGGAGGTCAGGAGCGGCGTCATCGGGCTCATCTCTGAAGACTTCCGGGTGCGCGCGGGGTACCGCAGGCGCGTGGGCGAGAACTCCGACAGCCAGGCCGGGTTCTCATGGCTGAGGGGCCTCACCGCCGGATTCGGGGTCAGGTTCGGCAAGTTCTGGCTCGACTACACATACGAGGACTCGAGCCCCCTGGACGCCATCCACCGTTTCGGGGTGACCTTCACCGGAACAAGCCCAAATTGACTTGGCGGTTTTTGTGTGATATAATGAAGCTACCCGGGAAAGTATATCTGTCCCAATCTCAGAATACGTCGGTTTGAGCAGGGGGTGATGCCGCAATATCAGGGATAATAAAAATGATATCAAGTGACGTGAGAAATGGACTCCTTGCCCGGCGCAGGGGCGGGAGCCACAATCTGTTTTCGGGAGAAGGAGGAGTAGGATGAGAAGAGCAAGCAGGTTGCTCATCGCGGGCCTGTGCCTCGTGCTGATGCCGGCCCTGGCGGCGGCCCTGACCTACACCACACCCACGACCACCGACGGCGTAATCGAAAACGCTACGCCGCAGCTCGGTGGAACGGAGTGGGAAAGCGATGAGCTCATAGAGACCGATGGTGGAACCGACTTTCATCTCACCTGGGACGACACGACTTTCTTCAATGCCATCCAGGGTACTTATGCCGACCAGGAAGACGGGGACTATGACTGGTTCATAGCTTACGACGTCGACCTCACGCCCGGCTCGGGCGCGACTTCCGACGGTTATTCCCATGTCACCTTCTCGGGCAAGTTCCTTCCCGACGTGATCTACTACCGCTCGGGCGGCTTCGGCTGGTACGAGTACAGCATCTGGGACGGCGCCCAGTGGGTGTTCCAGGGCTGGTCTGACGCCTGCAGTTACGGGGGCTGGGACGGCAATCTGGTGTCGGAGCTGTGCATACCGGAAAGCCTGGTTGTCGATGCCGACAGCATAGCAGTCTGCTCCTGGATTACCGACGAGGACCAGAACAGCGTCGTCGCATCATTCCCCAAGGCCAATCCCATCGGGGCGACGCCCCAGGCGATGACTTATTTCTTCGTCACGCGCGACACGGGCCAGAATGTGGCTCCGAATTCGCTTCCCGTCGAGCCGGCGCCTCCTTCGGCGACGGTCGATAACGAGAGAAGCTTCGCCCACACTTGTACGGGCCTGGCCGACATCACGCCCGGCAACTGCGGCTCCACGACGCAAATGACATTCTACTACACGGTCGACGGCTCCGACCCGGACTCCAACAGCGCCTTCGTGGCAGGCACATATGACACCTGCAGGGTGGGTGGCGATACGACGGATACGTTCTACGCCATATTCTCCTCGGCGCCGGACGAGTCGACGGTCAAGTGGATCGCCAAGGGCGTCTCCAAGACAGGTATCATCGACTGGAGCGACGCCGTTCAGTCTTTTGTTCAGGGCGGCACGGCGTGGGTTGGAAACGAGGGCTCTACGCCCACCGACTGCACCATCTGGGCCGAGATCTACGAGGGCGATGAAGGCACAACCTCGTGGGTGAAGTTCGACTACACGACGGACGGCTCCGACCCCATGACCAGCGGCACGGTGCAGACCATCGACGGTACATTCGATGCGAAGCTGGGCAACAACGACAAATTCTACGCGGTGCTCGACATGGTTCCCACGGGGACCACGGTCAACTGGTTCGCCTACGGCGAGGACATGCATGACAATTACGCCCAGAGCGACACCTTCTTCACTTTCGAACAGGGCGACACCGCCGACTATTACAACCTGACATGTAATCCGGATTCCAACTACGTGACCGCGGAGGTGGGCCCGTCAGGATACGGCTCGAATGCCGACTTCATCTGGACTACCGACGGCACGGATCCCAAGACCAGCGGCACGGCCCACACGGCGGTCGGCTACTTCATAGCGTCCACGGACTCGACGGACAGCCTGGGCGCCTACCTGACCGCAGATGTCGGGAACACAATCAAGTGGTACATAGAGGCCCGCGGCAGCGACAACTCCTACGGCGAGAGCGCGGTGCAGACATGCACGGCCGGCACCACTTCGGGCCCCTTGCTCTGCAATCTCGCCGAGGACTCGCAGTCGCTCATGGTCAACGCCTCGATTTCGCCGAGAGGCTACGGGTCGGAGATCAGGTTCATTTACACGCATGACGGCACGGATCCCAAGACCAGCCCTACGGCCTACAGCATCGAGGGCAGCTATGTAAGGGATGACGGCATAGTGGGCAACTGCCCCGTACCCACGGCCGTGTTCGACGCGCAGCTTTACGCCAAGCAGGGAGAGACCGTCAAGTGGTATGCACATGGATGGTACCAGACGCATAACAAGTACAATGGTCTCTACGGCGACAGCGACGTCAGGACCTTCACCGCGGACTCCACACACACCGGAGTGCCGCATGACAGCGGACGCGTGCTGCGGCTCTCCAACTCGCCCAACCCGTTCACGGGCGCGACCAACATCATGTTCACGCTCACGAGCAAGTCTTACGTGCGCATCCGGGTGTTCGACATATCCGGCAGGATGGTGGCGAACCTCTACGAAGGACTGGCCGCGGAGGGCGAGAACGTCGTCGAATGGGACGGCAGGACCTCCCGCGGCGAGAAGCTCCCGGCGGGGCTCTATTTCTACAGGTTTGAATCGCGCGACTTCCAGACTACGAGGAAAGCGATCCTCGTAAGGTAGTCCCCGTGGCGATGGCATACCCCTGCCCCCCTTGAGGGGGCGGGGGTTTTCATTTGACCGCCGTACAGGCGCTGCATTAGGATGCTTTCTTGAGAACCCTGACGGGGCGGGATTTCTATTGGGACTTCACGAGATCGTCGGCGTAGGTATAGCTCTCGGCATAGACTGCCTGGCGGTCTCCGCCGGGATTTCCACAACGCGGCCGCCGGCGAGAGTGATACTGGCCACCTGCCTTCTTTTCGGCCTCTTCCAGGCCGGACTGGCCCTTGCGGGGATGGCCGGGGGTGCGGGCCTCACGCATATCGTCCAATCGCCGCTCCGCTTCGCCCCTCCGGCAATACTCTGCGGCGTGGGCCTCATGATGGTCTTCAGCCGCCAGGATGGCGGGGGAAGGCGCAGCCGTTCGCCGGGCGTAGTCGCGCTTGTTGGCGCGGCCGTCAGCGTGAGCCTCGACGCGCTGGGAGCGGGAGTCGCCATGGGAATAGCCGACGCCGTGTCGCCGGCTGCCGCGCTTATGATCGGAGTCATCTCAACTGCAATGAGCGCCGCCGGTTTCGCCGGTGGCGCCTTGCTCGCCTCGCGCACGGCCCTGGCGGAGAGAATCGGAGGACTCATCCTCATCGGCCTGGCTGCAATAATGCTCATTGCAGGCATCAGGGCGTAGGGGAGGCGGGCGATTTCGCCCTTGCGCCCCGGCGCCGCCTCATGCTAAACCACTCGGGAGAGGCTGCGTATCGGAACAGGAGGAGGACTTGGACAGCCGTTTCCGCGTCCTGATGTGGGTTGGCATTGTCTGCATTGTCTTCCTTGCCGTCGTGTACTGGCTATTCACCTACTATGCCTCATCCGATTGGGAGGTGGAGCGGGCCGAGAAACAGAGGGCGCGCGAAGAGCAGAAGCAATTCATCGCCGCTTTTGACTCGCTCTACCATGCAAGGCTTTTGCCCACGGCCTGGAAGCTGGGTGTCTTCACCCGGACCTCATTCGACGGAGAGTTCGAGGACTGGACGCTCATGATCAGCGCCACCGACTGGTACAACCGCAGCATTGCTTCCAAGAAGGACCTTGTCGCCACCCTGTGGGCCGCCTACGAAGGCGTGCGCGTGCAGGCGGGAGGCGACCCGGACGCGGGCTCGCTTACAATCGTGGATAACGACGAGAACAAGGTCGCCGAGTGCTCCGCCGAGGGGCTCCGGATCTTAAGGTAGCGCGCAGCGGGGCCTGGACCGGGCCTCCCGTCCCGCGGAGCAAAAACGTGCTAGGGTTTTGGCTTGACCCGGAGGGCGATTTATGAGTTAATCGTTATGTTCGCGATTTGGGCGGACTGCTTTAAAGCGCGGGAACCTGTCTCTGGTCTCATAGCGAGGCTGGAGCTAGGTTCCCTATTTTTGTTTTAAGGCACTAAGGAGGCGAGGGCATGAAGAAATTTCTCATCGTCATTGTGACCATCGTGTTTCTCGTTATCGCCGCAGGCACCGGAGCGCAAGCCCGGAGGGTTCCCAGCAAGCGGGCCGGGGACCCGGACGAGGTGCAATCGGCGAAACAGCATGACGAGCCCGGCATGGGCTCGAGACTCAAGACTTCCCAGGGGCGGCTGGCTCTGAAGCTGGGGCAGAGAACCGACAATCGGCGCGCAAAGCGCCTGAACATCAAGGTCAGGTTCCCCGGGAGAGAGTTTTTCTTGGAGAAGTAAAAGGCAGAATTGCGGGGAGGTTAGTAATGCGTGATCCAAGGCTACCCGAGACTTCTATCCAAGGAAGACAATTTCCCAGGGATGGGACTGATAATAGAGAAACTGAGCAACAAGTTGATCTGGGAGATCTATGCCTATCAGTAGGCAATCTATCGGATGCGCTGGCCTATTACAAAGAGGCGCTCGGCAGGGTCGCCGGAGACAACGCGTCGGCCAAGAGGGATATCATCCTCAAAGTGGTCGACTGTCTGAGGAGGCAGAGCAAGCATGAGGACGCGCTGTGTTTTCTCTCAGACGTCATGGAGGGCTTCAAGGCGACCGGGCGGCGGGACTTGCTGGCAGAGAAGGCTACGCTTCTGTGTCTTCTGGGAAGGTACGGTGAGGCCGCCGAAGTGTGCGCGTCGGTGAGAGCCGAAGAGCACACGGGTGCGAGACGGGGGGACGCGCGCGTGTACCTGGTTCTGGGCCATGTGCTCCTCCGGATCTGTAAGTGGAGGGAAGCGGTGAGATGCTTCGAGCAGGCGGCCACTTTCGCGCGAATGTGCGACGATCTCACATGCCTCGGGAACTCGCTCAACAACCTGGGCATAGCATACAAGAACCTGTGCAGGTTCAATATCTCTTCGCGTTATCTCCAGAAGGCCGTGGCAGCGGCCAGGCGGGAGAAGAACGACGCGAGCCTGGCCGTGCGCCTTCTCAATCTCGCCAATACGGCCTACAAGACCGGTAGAGCAGGGCAGGCGCGGGAGGCGATCTCCGAGGCAATAAGCATAGCGGAGTCCCTCAACCTGAGCCGGCTCAGAGTGCTCGGGGTGATTACGCGCGCGAGGATAGAAATGCTGATCGGCGGTTTCGACCGGGCCCGGGAGCTCCTGAATGAGGCCATAGAGAAAGCCGAGTCGCTTGAGGACCCGCGTGCAACAGCAGTGGCTTTTGAGACCCTCGGCGAGCTTCTCACGCTTACCGGGGACCTGGACGAAGCCGGGGCCGTTCTGGAGAAATGCGCGGACGAGGCTCCTCCCCAGTGCAGGGATGTCGAAGCCGAGGTCAAGTCCAGGATGGCCGATCTGGAGCTTGCCCGGGGCCGAAACGAGGCCGCCGGGCGCGTGGCGCGGGAAGCGATGAAGATAGCGCGCGACATCGGCGACAGGTTCGAAGTGGCGAGATGCCGGAGGACAATCGCCCTGGCGGAGCCGGACCGCTCCAGACGGATTGCGGGCCTCGAGAAGGCCGAACGTGTCTTCAGGCGCGTAGGAGCGGTTGCTGAGGCCGCCATTACGGCCCATCTTCTTGCGCGCGCATGCGCCGCATGCGGACAGGGCCATGAGCGAAGCACGCGCCATCTCGAGCGGGCGCTGGAAGGATTCATATCCTGCGGCCTCACCGGGCGTATGACACCGGTGCACTGCGACCTCGCCGAGGCCTACCTGCGGGCCGGGCGCCATGAACAGGCCCTCAAGCAGGTGGAGAGAGCGGAGCGCGCGGCGGAGGGCGGCACGGCGGGCTGTCGCGCCAGAGAAGTCAGGTCGAGAATAGACGCCGAACTGGCGGGCGTTCTTGCGCAGTCGTCCCGGGAGGTCCCCGCCTCGCCGCGCGAGGCGTATGCGATGCTATCGTCGAGAGTGGGCATCTCGGGTCTGGCGATTGTCGAGTCGGCGGGCGGCCGGGCCGTCAGGGTGGTGGACGCCATCGGGCTGACCCCGGAGAGAGTCGCGGAACTCGGCCGCCGCATCGGGCCGGAAATGCCGGGCACGGTATTGATGAGTGATGTGGCCGCCACCCGGGGAGACCTCGCCGCCCCGGACGTCAGGGCGCTGCTTGCCCTGCCGGTCGGGGATGGCCGCTTAAGAGGTTTCGTCATCCTCACCTGGGACCGCCCGGTGTGCGGAGGCGCCGGTTCGGCGGCCGATCGAGTAGTCAGAGCCAACTACGAAGTCGGGCGGCTGTTGCCTGTTCTGGGATCGGCGCTCGGCAAGGCCGAGCGCGCATGCATTCCCGTCTGCATATGCGGGATACTATCGGCCGATCCGGACATGAAAGACATTCTGTTCTCTCTGCCGCGGATCGCCGAAAGCTCGGCTAATGTCCTCATCACAGGGGAGACGGGAACCGGCAAGGAACTGGTGGCCAGAGCGGTTCACATATTGAGCCAAAGGGCGGGCCGCCCGTTTGTCGCTCAGAACTGCGCCGCGCTTCCCGAGCATCTCCTGGAGAGCGAGCTCTTCGGGCACAGGTCAGGCGCGTTCACCGGCGCGAAAGGCGAGAAACGCGGGCTTCTTGAAGCCGCCCATGGAGGTGTTTTCTTTCTGGACGAAGTCGGCGACGTGAGCCCCGTAATCCAGGCCAAGATGCTGAGGGCGGTGGAGGCCGGCGAGATCAGGAGAGTGGGCGACACGGCGCCCCGGAGTATCGACGTTCGCTTTGTCAGCGCGACCAACCGCAGGCTTGACGTGGAAGTCGCGGAAGGTAGGATGAGACGGGACCTCTATTACAGGCTCAACGTGGTTTCGGTTTCGCTGCCGCCCTTGAGGGAAAGGGAGGCCGACATACACCTCCTGGCCCGGCTCTTCCTGAGGCGGTTCTCGGCGCGCATGTCGAAACGGATAACCAGCATCGAGACCGACGCCCTGAGCGCCCTGTCCGGCTATGATTGGCCGGGCAATATACGCCAGCTCGAGAATGAGATAGAGCGGGCTGTAACCCTGACTCCGACGCGCGAACCGGTGTCGCGCCATGTCCTCTCCCCGTGCATTACGGGGCTGGGGAAGGGGACGGATAAGCCGACGCTGCGGGCCGAAGTGCGCACGGTGGAGAGGAGGCGAATACTGGCGGCCCTCAGGCAACATGACTGGAACAAGACGCACGCGGCAAGAGCCCTGGGAGATATCAGCCGGCCGGCGCTCATCGCCAAGATGAAGAAGCTGGGGATACCGCTCCGGCAGAACGAAATGCGGGCTTGACGCTTGCCCGTGGCGGGCTTGGAGTCGAACCGCATGAACAGAGGCGGCCTCTCGTGGCAGGAGACCCGGAACAGGCCGCCCGATAGGGGGTTGACTCAGGCCGAACGCGCCGGGTAGACTGCGGTTGTGGAAGGGAAATCAGACCGGCCGCATACTGACGGAATAGGTCTCGGTTATGGAAAGGGGGAAGTGCGTCTGGAACTCCCTCACAGCGGCGGCGTCGACGTGTTGCTTCCCCGCAAGACCTCGAACAACGAGCCGGTCGAGAGTCTTCTTGAGCGTTCTCTCGCACATCCTGTCGGCTCCCCGCACCTCAGCGACCTGGCCTCGGGAAAGCGGTCGGTGACCATCGCCATACCGGACAAGACGCGCCCCCCCATAGCCAGGGACATCCTTCCGCTTCTTATCAGGCGGCTCGTATCCGCGGGCTTCGGTGAGGGGGACATAAGGATCTTCATCTCCTGCGGCATTCACTCCCTGCACGGGGAGGATGACATAAGGCCGCTTGTGGGGGATGAGATTTTTGAGAAGTTCGAAATATATCAGAACGACGGCAGGCGCAGGGAGAACTTCGTCAGTCTCGGCAGGACATCGCGAGGCACGCCCGTCGAGGTGAACCGCGTGGTCGCCGAGTCCGACCTCGTGGTCGCCGTAGGCGGGCTCGCATTCCATTACTTCGCCGGCTTCACCGGCGGCAGGAAGATGATCATACCGGGAGCCGCGAGCGCTGCCATGGTCGAGAACAACCACAGGTTGACGCTCACCGGGACGGGTGATATGAACCCGGATTGCAGTAGCGGGACCCTGCGCGGCAATCCGGTGCATGAGGACATGGTGGAGGCGGCAGGGTTCCTCAGGAGCGCCGTGTACCTTGTCAATGTGATAAGCGACGGCTGGGGACAGACGGCCGGAGTGATATCCGGCGACCTCTTCGAGTCGCACGCCGCCGGGACTGAGGTTGTGCGCGATCTCTTCGAGTGCCGTATTGACGGGCGCTGCGACGTCGCCGTTGCGAGCGCGGGCGGGCATCCGCTCGATATGAACGTCATCCAGGCGCACAAGACGCTGGAGCACGCCGCTCTAAGCGTGAGGGACGGCGGAGTCGTCGTGGGCGTGCTGGCCTGCGCTGAGGGCATCGGGTCGGACACATTCCTACCGTGGTTCGAGTACGGAGACTCCCGAGAGGTCATGCGCAATCTCTACCGGAACTACGAACTCAACGGCCACACAGCTCTCTCTTTCATGCAGAAGCGCGAACGCGTCAATATCATATTGCTGTCGGAGCTTCCGGAAGACACGGTCCGGAAACTGGGAGTAACCCCGGCCTCAGACATCGCCGACGCGATGTCAAAGGCGGAGGCCTTGGCGGGGCCGGGCGCGCGAGTCTATGTGTTCCCGAGGGCGTGGGGGCTTTTGCCGGTGGTGAGATCATGACCACGAAGAAGGTCTTACTTCTCGCGGCCTGCGCACTGGTTGCGGCGGTCTCGTGTTCGGGCAGGGCCAGCCCGCTTTACACGACGGACAAGAGCGCGTCGGATTCCGATCTTCCCGTGGTAAACCGCGACGATCTTCTCAACGAGATCAGCATATACCACGGCGTTCCATACAGGTCGGGAGGGACCCGCATAACGGGAGTCGACTGTTCCGGGCTCGTTCAGGCCGTCTTCGGCTCGCTGGGCGTCAGCCTGCCGCGGACTGTGGCGGAGCAGTTCACACAGGGGCGGCCCACGTCGAGGCGTTCCGTTCGCACCGGCGACCTGGTTTTCTTCGGCAAGCCGCCCGACCATGTGGGGATAGCCATTTCGAGGACTGAGGTCGTTCACGCCTCCGCATCGAGGGGAGTGGTCATCGACAGCATCGAAGAGCTCGACAGGGCGATGGACGCTTCGGGTTACCGCAGAGTGGTGAGACTGAAATAGCAAGGCAGTTCGATCAGTCCGTATCTGACACAACCGGCTTCAAGGGGAGGTCTGCGTGAAGACAATAGTAGTCGGTTCAGGCGGCAGGGAGCATGCGCTTGGGTACAAACTGGCCCGGGCGGCCGGCGACCTGGAACTCGTGTTCCTTCCCGGCAACGGCGGCACGGCGTCCCTGGGGCGCAACGTGGACGTCGACGCCGAAGACGTCGAAGCCCTGGTCGCATTCTCGAGGGACGACCCGCCCGATCTGGTGGTCGTCGGGCCCGAGAACCCGCTTGCCTCGGGTCTCGCCGACCGGCTGGCCGGGGAGGGCATGACCGTGTTCGGGCCCACGGCGGACTGCGCGCGGCTCGAAAGCAGCAAGGCTTACGCGAAGGAGTTCATGGCCAGGCATTCGGTGCCGACGGCCAGGTTCGAGGTATTTAGAGACCCGGCACGCGCACATGCCTACATTGAGAGTTCCGGCACCCAGGTCGTAGTCAAAGCCGACGGCCTGGCCAGGGGCAAGGGCGTGATTGTGACGGGCACGCGTGAGGGTGCGCATCGCGCCGTTGAGCGTATAATGGAAGAGCGCATCTTCGGTGACGCCGGTGAGACCGTCGTGATCGAGGAGCGGCTTCGCGGGGAGGAGGCCTCGGTACTTGCGATCACGGACGGGGAGAACTACTTGATACTGCCGCCGTCGCAGGACCACAAGCCCATTTACGACGGAGACGAGGGTCCCAACACCGGCGGGATGGGAGCTTATTGCCCCGCGCCCCTCGTAGACGCCGGGACACTGGCTGATATAGAAAGGAACGTATTCAAGCGCACTCTGAAGGGGCTCAGGGCCGAAGGCATGTCATACCGGGGAGTGATCTATGCCGGGTTGATGTTGAACAGGGACGGGATATCGGTCATAGAGTACAATGTCCGTTTCGGCGACCCGGAGGCACAGGCGATTTTCCCGGCCGTCGATATAGACCTCGGCGATGTCCTCGCGCGCGCAGCCGAGGGCAGACTGTGGGAGAGCAGCGTGGTCGAGCCGTCCAAGTGGGCGGTATGCGTGGTGCTTGCATCGGCCGGTTATCCGGGCCCTTATGAAAAGGGCAAGCCCATAAGCGGGCTCGACAGGGCTTCTGCCGCTGAGGGAGTCGAGATGTTCCACGCCGGTACCAGGCTGGACGACTCGGGCGCTCTCCTGACATCGGGCGGGCGCGTGATGGGGGTGACCGGTTGCGGCAGGTCTCTCAGGGAAGCCCAGCGAAGAGCCTATGACGGCAGTCGCCTGGTGGAATTCGAGGGCAAGTATATGAGAAGCGACATAGGAGATAAGGGCATAGCTCTGCTGGCCAAGACGGAGGTACGTTAGGCGTGGCGAAGTATGACGTGGCGGTAGTAATGGGTAGCAAATCGGATATGCCGGTAATGGAGCTCACCGGCAAGATGCTCGATGAGTTCGGCATAACTCACAGGTTGTTCGTGATGTCTGCCCACCGGAATCCGGTCAAGACTGCTGAGTTCGCCAGGAGCGCGAGGAGGCGGGGCATCAAGGTCTTCATCGCGGGCGCCGGCATGTCCGCCCACCTGCCGGGCGCAATAGCGGCTGTCACGACGCTGCCGGTGATCGGGGTCCCGCTTTCGAACTCGCCGCTTTCGGGTCTCGATTCTCTGCACTCGATAGTGCAGATGCCCACCGGAGTGCCTGTGGCCACGATGTCGATAGACAGGGCCGGCGCCAAGAACGCGGCGATATTCGCGGCGCAGATACTCTCGCTCAGCGACAAGAACCTGGAGAAGAAGCTCACGGCCTACAAGCGCAAGCTGGCGAACAAGTGAGGGCACACAGACAAAGGTCCCCTTCGACAGGGGGGCTGTATTCCCCGCAGACCTGCACCAAGATCGGGCTGTGGGTGAACGTGTGTCTGGTCGCCGTAAAAATGACAGCCGGGATTCTGGGAAAGAGCCAGGCAATGCTTGCCGATTCTCTGAACTCCGCCACAGATGTGGTATCTACAGGCATTGTCTACATGGGTCTCAAGGCTTCGGCCAAGCCTCCCGATGAGAAACATCCTTACGGCCACGGCGGCATCGACACCGTTGTAGCATTGGGCGTGATCCTTATACTTCTTGCCACGGGCATCGTAGCTGGACTCGGTGCCGTGCGGTGTCTTTTTGGAAATGGAGAGCTATCGAGGCCTGGCCCGGTGGCGCTATACGCGGCGATCTTCTCAATAATCCTCAAAGAGGTGATGTTCAGATACACCTTCAGGGTCGGCAAGAAGTCCAACAGCCCCAGTGTGATAGCAAATGCCTGGGACCACAGGGCGGATGTCTATTCCTCGATCGCGGCCCTCATCGGAATAGCCGGAGCCAGAATGGGGTACTTATATCTGGATCCCATCGCAGGTCTTTTCGTGTCCTACATGATTATAAGGATCTCCGTGACCCTGATACGCAGCAATCTGGGAGAGATAATCCATGAGGCGCCTTCAGAGGAGACCATCGAGACCATACAGAAGGAAGTACTTGTGGTTCCAGGAGTCCGTAGAGTCAGGCGAGCGAGAGTGCACAGAGTCGGGCACGCCCGTTTCCTCGACGTGGACATACAAGTTGACGGCGGCCTCACCGTCACGGAGGGCCACGACATCGCAACCAGGGTGAAGTTCCATCTCAGAGATAGCATAGAGCATGTGAGCGACGTAATGGTGCACGTGGAACCGGAATCATAGGAGGGCGGATTGCTGGAACGGATCTTCAGGCTTGAGGAGAACGGAACGAATATCAGAACAGAGGTTGTCGCGGGCTTCGCCACCTTCATGACGATGGCCTATGTGATATTCGTGCACCCGGCCATGCTGGCCGACGCCGGAATGCCCTTCGACGCGGTCCTCTTCGCGACATGCGTCTCGGCGGGGATCGCTTCGCTTGTGATGGGCCTCTTCGCCAACTACCCCTTCGCACTCGCGCCCGGCATGGGACTCAACGCCTACTTCGCCTATACGGCGGTGCCGTTCATAGCCGCGACGCTGGGCGTCGGGGACGCCTGGAGGGTGGCCCTCGGCTGCGTCTTCCTATCGGGATGCATATTCGTCGTGCTGACTTTCTCGCGCATAAGGGTGATGCTCATAAACGCCGTGCCGCAGGCCATCAAGGTGGGAATCGCGGCGGGCATAGGAGTCTTCATCGCCATGATGGGGCTGCAGAAGGCCAATCTCATAGCCCTGAGCCAGTCGACGATGGTCACCCTGGGGGACATAAGGTCGCCCGAGGCGCTACTGGCCATGTTCGGTCTCGTGGTAACGGGCGTGCTGATGACGCGGAAAGTCAAAGGGGCCATATTGTTCGGCATTCTCATCACCACGCTTGTCGCCGCCCTGTCGGGCCGGGTCGAGATTCCGGAGAGGCTTCTCAGCGTCCCGGACTACCGGGCAACGTTCTTCGCGCTGGACCTTAAGGGGGCGGTGAAACTCGGCCTTCTGAACGTGGTCTTTGTTTTCCTCTTCATCGACCTCTTCGACACGATGGGCACTCTGGTGGGCATCGGGGAGCGGGGCGGCTTCATGGTGGAGGGAAAGCTCCCGCGCGCCAACCGCGCTCTTCTGGCGGATTCGACGGGGACCATCGTGGGCTCCCTTCTCGGGACATCGACGGTCACCACTTATATAGAGAGCGCGGCTGGTATAAGCGAGGGAGGGCGAACGGGGCTAACCGCATGCGTGGCCGGCGTGCTCTTCTTCATGTGCGTCGTCATCTCCCCCATCGCGGCCATGGTGCCGGGAGCCGCAACGGCGCCCGCGCTCATAATAGTGGGGAGCCTCATGATGACGGTGGTGAAGAAAGTCAAGTGGGAGGCGCCGGACGAGGCCATCCCCGCGTTTCTTACCTTGATTGCGGTGCCTCTGACGTTTAGCATAGCAAATGGGATAGCAATCGGCTTCATAAGCTACCCGCTTATCAAGCTCTTTTCGGGGAAGTACAGGGACCTTAACCCGATTGTCTGCGTTCTCGCGGTTCTTTTCATTCTGAGGTTTGCTTTTCTGAGCTTCTAGGGTATCGGAATGCATACAGAGGTCATCAGCATCACGAGAGACCTGCCCGAGTGGGAGGCCGTATCGCACGCGGCCCTGGTCATAGCATCGGGAGGGATAGTCTGCTTTCCCACCGACACTGTATACGGCTTCGCCGCAAGCATCTACTCGGAGCGCGCGGTGGCGAACCTGAGACGCATCAAGAGCCGCGGGGCGGGAGAACCCTTTGTCGTAATCGTCGACGACGCGGGCTGGGTGTCCGAACTCGCCCGCAGAATCACGAAGGCCCACCTGCGCCTTATGTCGGAGCACTGGCCGGGCCCGGTGACGATACTCTTTGAAGCGTCGGAGGCGGCTCCCGCGTATGTGACGGGTGGTGGCGACACCATAGGGGTGCGCGTCCCGAATGATACGCTGAGCCAGTGTATCCTCGGAGCCTGCGGCGTGCCGCTCGCCGCGCCCAGCGCAAATCCCAGGGGGAAAGAGCCGGCGGTCACTCCGGGCGAGGTGCTGGAGATGTTC
>JASFEA010000002.1:0-64107 GCA_050125095.1 bacterium | reverse complement strand
TCGGGCCAGGGCAAGATAACCTACCTGTTCTCGCCCACCAAGAAGCTGTCTTTCGAGATGCTGTCTTCGGGCGGCAAGTTCGACAGGTACAATCATTCCATGAGCAGGGTGGGCTACTGGTCGGAGACCCTGGAGCACTGGTGGTTTGAGCCGCTGGATTCGACTTACACGCTGTACATCGCCCCGGCCCATACGCCGGACGTCAACACCAGTCACAACCAGTTCAAGTTCGTGTGGAACCACACGCTGAGCCCGACTTCGTTCTACACGGCGAGGATCGGGACCTACAAGACTCTCAGCAGGCAGCAGGTGCTGGACAAGGAGCCCTACCAGTACGTCACGCCGTCGCAGAACGAACGGCTGGACCCGGAGAACAGGTACTTCATGGTGACGGGCGACCTCCCTTACTACCAGCGCTATGAAACGCGTATGTCCACCGCCAAGGCGGACATGACCATACAGAAAGGCGTCACGCATCAGGTCAAGTTCGGCGGCGAGTTCAACTACTACAGGCTCGAGATGATGGATATCACTTACCCGTCCTACGACAGTCCCCTGGGCGTGTTCACCGATATCTACAAGTTCAATTGTTGGGGCCTCTCGGCATTCCTGCAGGACAGGATCAAGTTCGAGGGTATGAACGTGAGGGCCGGGTTGAGGCTCGACCTCTTCGACCCTGGCAAGGACGCCGTCGACGCCTATAACGATTTCCTCTTCCAGACGCTGGAGACGAGGGAGCCCGACAGCTTCCTGGACAGGACCGAGTGGCAGATCAGCCCGAGGCTGGGCGTCTCCTATCCCATATCGGAGAGGGACGCGCTGTACTTCAACTACGGAAGGTTCTACCAGATACCGAGGCTCGAGGTGCTGTTCCAGTTCCTCGGCCAGACGGAGACGGGCCTCCTGCCCTTCGGGAACCCGCTCATGGACGCCGAGACGACCATCTCCTATGAGATCGGCATTCAGCACCAGTTCAGCAATACGCTGGTCGGCGACATAGCCATGTTCTACAAGGACATATTCGGCCTGGTGGGAACCAGGGCCGGCGACCTGGTGGAGGATTCGGAGTTCCAGCAGATCTACGGGCCGACGGCCGAACCCGTGGTCTACGTCAATATGGACTACGGGTCCGTAAGGGGCATCGAGTTCAAGCTGACCAAGAGGTTCAGCCACCGCTTCTCCGGAGGTTTCACCTATACGTTCTCCCAGGCGACAGGGTCGAGCTCCAACGAGCTCCAGGGCGCCAATGTTGTGGGCGGCGGCCTCGACCGCGCTCCCATCACCGAGCTGCCTCTGGACTGGGACAGGAACCACGTCTTCAGCGCCAACTTCTATCTCAGCGAGCCGGGCCTCTGGGGCGCCAACCTGGACTGGAACTACTCTACCGGCCGTCCGTATACGCCCATTTACCCCAGGGAGAGGGAGGTCCGGGCGGAGCTCATCAACTCGGAGAGGCTCCCGGCCAGGAGCACGATCAACGTGAGAGCCGACAAGAGGTTCAGGATCGCGGGGCAGGAGATCTCGCTGTTCCTCGAAGGCAGGAACATCCTGGACACTCAGAACATAGCCAACATGAACCCGGGCAGCTGGCCGGGCGGTTCAGGAAACTACACGGCGTACTATACGACAGAGGGAGAACTGGGCGGCGCGTATGACGAGGGCGAGCTTCTGGGCATACAGGAAGTCATATACGTGCCCATCTATGACCCGCGTGTCTACTCACCGCCACGCAGTTTCAAGGTCGGCGTTTCATTCGACTGGTAATCGCAACGGAGGGCAGGTCAATGGACAACAAGAAGAGGGCGAGCCGGATGCCGGTCTTGAGGATTCCGGTGATCGCCGCACTATTCGCTGCGCTCATGGCCGCGGGCGCGCTGGCCTATTATGAGGAGGCGGTATATGACGATCCCGGGCTCGAGGGCCAGCAGGGGCTCGTCAGGTTCAGGGGCATATACCACAATGTGAACCAGCTCCTCCTGCATACCTCCAACCTCGGCATGCTCGGGGATTACAATGCGGACCCGACCTCGCCGTCGGGCGAGTGGCCCGCCGGCAGCAGCATCGAGTACCTGTTTGCCGCGGGTCTGTGGGTGGGCGGCGTCGTGCGCGAGAGCGGAAGAGAGGACACGCTCGTCACCGCGGCTGTCTACCAGCTCGAGTTCTATCCCAAGCCCGACCCCAGGGACATCGTCTACGAGACTTTCGAGGGGCAGCCAAGCGGAAACAGGCTGCAGGACGATGACGCCGACAACCTCTATGACGAGGACCCGCTCGACGGCTATGACAATGACGGCGACGGCCTTGTGGACGAGGACTTCGCCGCCATTTCCCAGCAGATGTATACGGCCGTCTTCTACGACTCGGCGACCTCTTTTAACAGGACCAGGACAGAGGACTTCCATGTGCCTCTCTACCTGAAGGTCAGGCAGGAGAGCTACGCGTGGACCAGTCCCGCTATAGAGGACTTCATAGGTATCGAATACAAGGTCACCAATGACGGCGACCGCTCCATCCATAACGCCTATATCGCCTTCATGGTGGACGGCGACGTGGGCCCGGTGCGCCAGGTCCCGCAGTCCTACGTGGACGACATGGCCGCCTATATAGACACCACCGTAATCCGCCGTGAAATAAGCCCGGAGGGGGGCGAGGTAGCGGTGGACTATCACATCACCATGGGCTATATGTACGACTACCCCGGGGGTGAAGACGGCGATGTGCCCGGATATATCGGGGTAATGTTCCTCGGGCATACTACCGACCCGCAGGGCAACCTGGCGCCGTCCGAGGTCGGCATTCATATGTTCAAACGCTGGTCGAGCGGCGAGCAGGACCCTGAGAACGACAAGGAGAGGTACCGCTATATGAGGGGCGTGTCGGACACCGAGAAGACCATAGACCCCCCGACGACCAAGGCGGCGGACTACAGGTTCCTCGTATCCGCGGGCCGTTTCGCCGAGATTCCGGCCGGAAGCACGCTGGTTTTCCAGGTCGCCTTCGTATGCGGCGACCCCTTCAGCGACCTCATAGCGAACGCCACCAACGCCCAGAAAGTCTATAACGGCGGGCCAATGGCGGGTCCCGGAGGCCAGCAGGTCTTCGTCAACTGGCTGGGCTCGAGCCCGCCCCCTCCGCCCAAGCAGAGACTCATCGCGGGGGACGGCAAGATCTTCATCGAGTGGGACGATTACTCCGAGACGGTGCCGGACCCGCTGCAGCGCGTGTACGACTTCGACGGCTACCGCATCTGGAAAGCCAAGGGCTGGAGGCATGAGAGCGAGGTGCCGTCGGCCGACCAGTGGCAGCTCTTAATGGACATCAACAAGAAGGACCTGCCGCTCGTAGATACCGGCCTGAACGGCATAGGCAAGTACCGCTATGTGGATTCGGACGTCCATAACGGTATTCCGTACTGGTATGCCGTCACGGCGTACGACGACGGCAGCGCGGAGGTCATCAGGAATCCCGCCACGGGAGAGCTGACGCCCGTGCCCCGTTACGGGAGTTACTCGCAGTCGATGCAGCTGGTCTATCCCAGAGGGACGCCGGCGAGGGTTACGGGCAAGGTCCGCATAGTGCCCAATCCCTATCCGGGCATGAGCGAAGAGGCCAGGCAGACGGGCCACGCGATAGGAGACATGGTAGAGTATGAAAGGGACCCGTCCGGCAGGAGGGTCCGCTTCCTCAACCTGCCGCGGCAGGCCACAGTGAGGATATACAGCCTCTCGGGCGACCTCGTATGGGAGAGGTACTTCGAGGACCCCACCGACCCCAGCGGCGAGCCGCCGGGATGGAACCTCGTATCGAGGAACAACCAGGAAATCGTTAGCGGAATATATATAGTCCATACGGAATCACCTCTGGGTACGGAAATCAACAAGTTCGTCGTGGTCAGATAGGAGAGAGGAAGGAAGGAGGAGTACTTTGAAGAGAACGCTGACTGTCGCGGTGACGCTGATACTGGTCATTGGTGCGACTAGCTGGTCCGCGGAGATCTTCGAGAAGGTCGGGACGGTCGGAGCCCAGTTCCTTAAGATCGGAGTGGGGGCCCGCGCTATTGCCATGGGCGAGGCCTTCGTGGCGGTTTCGGATGACGCGACAGCCATCTACTGGAATCCCGCGGGCATAGCTCTCATCGAAGGGAGCGAGTTCAATCTCAGCCACGGCAGCTGGCCGGCGGAGATAAGCCATGAGTTCGCCACTTATGTCTTCTCATACAAGTTCCTGCCGGGAGTCCTGGGCGTCAGCGCCACGGTCCTTCAGATGGACCCGATGCCCGAGACCACGGAGTACAGGCCGGACGGTACGGGCTACTCCTTCGATGCGGGCAGCATGGCCTTCGCTCTGACGTATGCCAATATGTTTACCGACAGGTTTTCCTTCGGAGTCACTCTCAAGTGGATCCACGAAGGACTTGCGGATTACAGCGGCGAGACTTTCGCGGTGGACCTGGGGACGCTCTACGACACCGGGTTCAAGGGCATCAAGCTGGGCATGTGCTTCCAGAACATGGGGGCCGGCTACAAGTTCCGCGATGACGGCAAGGAGAGCCCCATGCCCATCACCTTCAAGGTGGGCGCGTCCATGCCCCTCTTGGACGTCCCGGACCACAGGTTCCTGGGCGCCTTCGAGTTCAACCATCCGCCGGACGGAGCCGAGCGCATTAACCTCGGCGGGGAGTATGTGTATCAGAAATACGGGCCCAACTTCGAGGTCGCTGTCAGAGGCGGTTACAGGTTCAACAGGGATGAAGAAGGTCTCACAGGCGGCTTCGGCGTGAAGTTCCCGTTCGTGAGGATCGGACTGACCAACAAGCCCTCCATCTGGGGCGTAGATTACGGTTTCTCGGATTTCGGGCTCCTGGGAACCTCGCATAAGATATCCCTGTGGGCGAATTTCTAAATATGTGCAATCTAAAATCTAAAGCAGGGGCGGCCGGCTCAAGGCTGCCCCTGATTCTATTTGCCGCCGCAGCCCTTGCGGCAGTCGGACCCCGGCAGGCCGTCGCGGACCAGGAGGTCCCGCGGCCGAGCGAGGGGGACATAATCTTCCACGCGGACGTGGTGACCTTCTATGGCTCGGATGGCAGGAATACGGAGGAAGTGTACTGCGTCGTATCCAATGACCAGATCGAGTTCATAGACAGGCAGACAAGGTTTAAGGGCGATCTCATCTATGAAGTCGTCGTATATGACATGGACGGCGCCCAGGTGGCGCGGACCGAGAAGGAAGTGGAGGTCTTCGCCGACACCGAAAACGAGACAGCCGACCGGACCATAATCCAGGTATTCGAGTCGAGCTTCGAAGTGAGCCCCGGTCAATACACCGTGAAAGTCACCATAGAGGACCAGAACGCCCTCAAGAAGGCCATAGTCTCCTACCTTCTGAAGAAGAAGAACACGGGCATGGCCGAGATGAATGTCGTCTCCAGGGACTTCGAGAGGGGAGCCGTGGCCATGAGCGACATCGAGTTCGCGAGGAGCATATCCAGGCGCTCCAGCGGGCTCTTCGAGAAATCGGGCTACGAGGTGGTCCCCAATCCGAGCCGGCTGTATGGCCTGCTGGTCAACGAGCTCTCGCTTTTCTATGAGATCTATGATTTCACCGAGGAGGGCGCGGGCGACAGCCTGGTGACGGCGTACTCCATTATCAACACGACGGGCGACACCATATTCAGAGACCAGAGAACGGTGGCGATTGAGGGCTGGAGCGTGGGCAACGCGGCCCTCTTCGACATAAGCTCGCTGTCGGCCGGCACCTATCTCCTCAGGGTGGAGGCCCTGGATTCGGACGGGGCCAGGCTCGCTCTGACCCAGGCCAAGTTCGATATCGCATGGACGGTGCTCTCCTGGGGCAAGTACGGGCATGAGGTCGAGGAGGACATGCTGTATATAATGAAGGAAGACGAGATGGAGGAATTCAGGGCTCTCTCCACGGGGGCCCGCGAGCAGTACCTCACCGAATTCTGGACCGAGCTGGACCCCAGCCCGGGCACGCTTGGAAACGAGGCCCTGGAGGAGCACTACAGGCGAGTGCACTACGCCGATCTTCACTACTCGACCGAGGTGCGCGGCGCCCTTTCGGACATGGGCAGGCTTTACATAAAGTACGGGCCTCCCGACGACATACAGAGCCACTTCTCGGACTATGAGTTCGTACAGGGCACGCGCGATATAGGCGGCGGGACCGAACCGGTGCTGACAGACCCGTACTCGCGCGAGTTTCTGGAGTCGGGGGGGCAGGGGACTGGGGGTTACACCAGGACTACCGGAGAAACCGACGAACATCTCGACCAGCGCGGGGGGGAGACCGTGCATGGAAAAGCCTACGAGATATGGACTTATGAAGGTCCAGGCAATCCGGTAAGGCGGCTTGCCAAGCGCTCCTCCACCCAGGCGAGAGTGCGCTTCATATTCGCCGATGAGACCGGGAATGGCAACTACCGCCTGATCTACAGCACCGAGAAACACGAGCACTAAAAAAGGGTTGACAACAAAAATACCCGGTATTAAGGTTTTGAGAGTTGATTTTGCTTCTTTTAGGTAATCGTTGAATGCCATCCCTACAAGGGTAGTGCGTTCTGGGTCAACAGCCAATCAAGGAGATTTGTCAATGACTCACGTCAGGATCTGGGTGTCCCTAATCGTCATCAGTATGCTCGTAATTTCAGTCGCAGGTTTCTGCCTTGCTCAGGAGGGATCTGCGGAGGCAGCCGGGGCGACCGCCGAGGAGGGCGCCGAAGGTGCTGAAGGAGCCGCTATGGAAGCTCAGGTCGACAGTTCTCTGGCTGACCTTCTGGCTTCGGTGGAGACTCCGGTTGAAGAGGCCGAAATGCCCGAAGGCGGCATGATGACCCGGCTCAGAGAGAGCGGGCTCGTGACACTCTTCTTCAAGGGCGGGAACTTCATGTACGCTCTGCTGGTCACGTCCATCATCGGCGTGGCCGTTATCATTGAAAGGCTCATAACGTTGACGCGCGCACGCACCGATACACGCCGGCTCATGAAGAAAGTGCTCGACGCGCTCCACTCAAAGGGTGTCGAAGCCGCCGCACAGGAGTGCGAGAGGACGAGAGGCCCGATCGCCAGCATTCTTCACGCCGGTCTCAAGCGGGCCGACATGGGTACCGAGGCGGTAGAGAGGTCCATCGTCGCCGCCGGGACCGTGGAGACCTCGTTCCTGGAGAGGGGCCTCATCTGGCTCTCGACCGTCGCCACGGTGGCGCCGCTCCTGGGCTTCCTCGGGACGGTGTCGGGTATGATCAGGGCGTTCAACGCCATCGCCGAAGCCGAGCAGGTAAACGCCAAGCTCGTGGCCTCCGGTATCTCGGAGGCTCTTATCACCACTGCGACGGGTCTCATCATCGCCATCCCGATGCAGACCTTCCATAACTACTTCGTGTCCCAGATCGACCGGTTCATTATCGAGATGGAAGAATCAAGTGCTGACCTGGTGGATACGCTTGTCATTCTCGGCAAGATGCAGCCGCCCAAGGTAGGTGAATAGAGTTGAAGTTCAAGAAGAGATCCAAAGTCTCGACCGAGATACCCAATTCATCTCTGTCGGACATTGCGTTCTTGCTCCTTATCTTCTTCATGGTCTCCACCGTGTTCGCCATAGAGGAGGGGCTCATTCTGGACCTCCCGAGCAAGGAGGCCGTGGCGAAGAAGATCTCGCGGAAGAACATCATGAGAGTGTCCGGCTACGCCGATGGCACGGTCACCATCGATGACGAAGTCGTGAACCTGCACGACGTGCGCGGGCGCGTCGAGCAGGCCATGATGGAGAACGACAAGCTCATCGTTGTAGTGGAGACCGACCCCAATGCGACATACGGCCTGATGATCGACATGCTGGACGAGCTCAAGCTGGCGCAGGCCCAGAGGGTCTCGCTCAAGACTCTGGAGAAATAGGAGCAGGGGAGAGAGAAATGGCACATTTCGAGAAGAAGCAGAAGGTAACCGCCACTATCCCGACCTCCTCGATGGCCGATATCGCCTTCCTGCTGCTCGTATTCTTCATGGTGACGACGGTTCTGAAGCTGGAGGAGGGCCTTCCCATATCGCTTCCCAAAGCGGAGGCGGCCCAGGACATCCCCAGGGAGAACGTCGCGCATATCTGGGTGGACCGCACCGGCAGGATTTCCATCAACGACATGATAGTGGCGCCCAATGCCGTGGAGGGCATTATAGCCCAGCGCGTGAGGGCCAATCCTGGCATAATCGTCGCTTTCTACACCGACGAGATGGCGCCCTATGCCGTGATGGCGGACATCATGGAGTCGCTCAAGCGGGCAAGCGCCGTCAGGGTGTCGTTTGCCTCCAAGAAAGAGAAGATGAGATTCAGATAGGAGCGTTCAGGTGACAGCTCACGCTGAGTTCAAGAAGAAGTACAAGAAGTACCTGGAGATCGGCTTCCTTGGCGCGATTCTGATTCATGCTGTTGCCTTTGCCTTCTGGCCCGAATACGTTCCGGGCGTCTACAAACTGCGCGAGGAGAGGATCGAGGTGGTCGAAGTGCCGCCGGAGATCGAGATTCCTCCTCCGCCAGAGGAAATTGTCCGACCCGAGGTCGCGGTGGAGATCGAGGCGAGCGACGACGTGAGCGAGGAGGAGACTATCGCGCCCACGTTCCTCGACGCCGAGAATCTTCCGCCCGCGCCGCCTCCGCCCCCGCCGGAGCCGGAGATGTTCTTCGCCTTCGACACTTACCCGCAGGTCCTGCAGGCAGCCGAACCCGAGTACCCGGACCTGGCGAGAAGCGCCGAGGTGGAAGGGCTCGTCGTAGTCATGGTCACGATTGACGAGAGCGGCCGCGTCATAAGCGCCTGGGTCGGGCAGAGTGAAGCCGAGATCCTCAACAACGCCGCTATAGCGGCCGCGTACAGGTTCAGATTCAGTCCGGCAAAGCAGCGCGACGTGCCTGTAAAGGCGACGATCAGCATCCCGTTCAGGTTTACTCTCACGCAGTGACGCTGTCCTGCCTTACCTGGAGAGGACGGCGCAAGCGGGCGAGTTTCGGCACCTTTCGGGCTGCCGGAAAGCCCCCTGTGAGATATCCTGTCTCCCCTTGACGCCAGCGCAGCGGCGCAGTCCGTCCGGCGGCCGCGCCGTTTGTGCCGGTAGATGATTGATTACATTTGGCAGTCTTGCTATGCTCTGACGGTATGAAAGGAGGACATAATGAGTAGAAGGTGCTTCAAGATGGTGCTGGCCGCAGCTGCGGCGACGGCGGTTCTGACGGGGGGCTTCAATCCAGGCCACTGCGCTGACAGGGTTATGGAGCTCAGCATAGACGATTGCGTGGAGCGGGCCCTCGAGGTCAATGTGGCCGTCCTGCAGGCGAATTACAACGTGGAACGGGCCGAGGGCGCCGGACTTAGCGCGCTCTCGAACCTCTTGCCTCAGGTATCCTACAGCGTCAACTATCGAAGATCGCCTTTCGCGGGCGTGGTGGGCGACAGGCTGGTACCCCCGGGGTCGTTCAACACAGCCCTTTACTTCAGCCAGCCCATTTTTCACGGTGGCTCCAACATTGCAGGATGGCTGGGAGCGGAGGCCGACAAGAGAGCCGCGGTGCAGTCCATGTTCTCGGTGGAAGCCGACATCGCCCTCACTGCCAGGCAGCGGTTCCTTGACGTGCTCAAGGCGCAGAAGCTCCTGGAGGTGCGCCAGGAGGCCTATGAACTGAGCCAGAAGCAGCTCGAGAGAGCGGAGGCCCTGGTGGAGGTGGGCTCGGCGGTGATTTCGGACGTGCTCCGCGCCGGCGTCGAGGTGAGCCGGAACAAGCTCGATCTGATTTCGGCCGAGAATGATCTCCGGCTTGCGGAGACGGGGCTATGCCACTTCCTGGCCATCGACGGGGAGTGCAGTATAGTCCTGGACGAAGACCTGGGCATAGAGGAGCGCGAATACAATCTCGATGAGATTCTCGATTCGGCCATGAGGATGCGGCCCGAAGTGAGAGGGGCCGAGGAGGTCGTGAAGTCGCGGAATTACGGCGTATGGCAGAACCGCGGAAACTGGCTGCCTCGTTTCAATTTCTCCGCCAACTACTCCTGGTCGGGCGAGGACCGGCTCAAGCTCTCCGAGGCCTGGGAGGAGTCGGAGCTGACCTGGGGACTCAGCATGTCCTTTGACATCTTCACCGGTCTCAGCCGCTGGGGCAGGGGCAAGCAGTACAGGGCCCAGCTCAATACTGCCAAAGAAGACCTGGCGCAGGTCAAGAGGGATGTTGCACTCGAGGTCAAGGAAGCCTATTATAATGTCGAAGAAGCAAGACAGAGGATGAAGGTGAGCGCCGAAACCGTGGAGCTGTCCGAAGAGGAGTTCAAACTCGCCGTGGAGCGATACAGGCTAGGCGCCGCCACGATGCTCGAGCAGATAGATTCACAGGTGTCTCTCAGCGAGGCCCGGACCTCCTACGTCGAGGCCCGGTATGATTACGTGATTTCACTGGCGCTACTCGCCAGGGCCGTCGGCCTGCGGTAATTAAAGAAGGGCCCGGGCGCCGAGCGCCGCAGCATCTGCGCCGGTTACTATGAGTTCAATCAGGTCCTCATATCTATTCGTGGCGATCTTGATTGCCGCGGCCGGGCTCACCGCCGCCGATGAGCTAACCCTGCCCTCATGCTCGAGCGGAATTCCCTTCTTCTGCACTGACGCCGCCTATTTCAAACGGGGCGACAGGTACTGGGTGGAGGTTTACTTCAGGGTCACCAACCGCGCGCTCCAGTTCGTGAGATCGAACAAGGGCGATTACAGCGCAAGCGCGGACTTCTCCGTCATCCTCTTCGAAAGCGGCAGCTCTCAGGTTGCCGGCGACACCCAGCGTCTCAGACTGAGGGCTGATAAGTACGAGGAGACTACTTCA
The DNA here is from genome assembly GCA_050125095.1 of bacterium. Classification (GTDB taxonomy): domain Bacteria; phylum Arandabacterota; class Arandabacteria; order Arandabacterales; family JALGWA01; genus JALGWA01. The sequence goes on along the minus strand of JASFEA010000002.1, from coordinate 53,235 downwards.
AGCGACTCGGTGCGAACGGGCGTGATGTCTTTCCCGGCGCCGGCGGGGGACTTCAGTCTCACCGTTTCCCTCTGCGACCGCGACACCAACATGAGAAGCAAGGTCGAGGTCAAGTTCATGATCCCCGGACTCGATGACCTCCCTTCGCTGAGCGACCTGCGCTTCGAGGAACAGGGAACGCGCGGGCGATCGCGCGTCTATCCGAACGTCATACGCTCATACAGGGGTGAATTGACGTCCATCCCGGTTTATTTCGAAGTCTACGCCGAGGAAGAACAGGTGCCGCTCGATGTCGTCTACAGGGTCATGAAGTCACAGGAGGAGACGGCTTACCAGGACACCGTCACCGTCACCGAGGCGGGCACGGCCCCCGTCGAGATCGATATTCCCGCCGAGGCGATCTCCAACGGCGTCTTCAATCTGATCGTGGGCATTCCGCGTGATGAGGGCGATGGCGGGGACTTCAGGGTAGCCAGGGCCAAGGTTTTCGAGGTAAGAAGCCAGTTCTTCTACTGGGGCAAGGACGTCGAGAGCGCGGTGGACCTGCTCCACTATATCGCCAGCGGGAGCTTCCTCGACAGGCTCCGCAAGGCCGGCCCCGAGGAGCGCAAGGTGCTCTGGGACGAGTTCTGGAAGGAAAAAGACCCCACTCCCGACACTGAAGAGAACGAATTCTATGACGAGCATGTCCGGAGATTCGACACCGCGAATGTCCGTTTTGGCGCGCCCCAGACCGCGGGCTGGAAGACCGACCGCGGGCGAATCTATATCATCTACGGCGAGCCCGACCAGATCGAATCATATCCTTACGATGCTGACCGGGACGCGACCGAGGTCTGGTATTACAACAGCCTCGGCAGACGCTTCGTGTTTGTTGACGAGCTGGGCTTCGGCGATTACCGCCTCACCGAAGACTACTAGACCCGGGACCATAGCACATGGCCATTGCAGCCCGCCCCGTTATTGGCCTCAGATCGGGTCCGAGTACCCGGTCCGAGCTTGTCACTCAGGAGGTCTGGGGCAGACGGCTCGTCGCGGTCCGGAGAAAGGGCGACTGGCTCCGCTGCGAGACAGCGGACGGGATGAGAGGCTGGACGCCGGCCTCGGCTGTCGTTGAAGCCCCTTCCTACAGGCCGACGCACGCGGTAGTCCGCCGGTTCGCCAGGCTCAGGCGCGGAAAGCTCGGCGACATAATGCTCCCTATCGGGAGCCTCGTGGCCGTGGAAAGCGCGCGCGGCGCCACGGCCGTGATCACGGGCCCCGACGGCGTCCCGGGCAGGCTGAGGGCGGGGGACCTTAAGAACCTCACGGGCGGCAGGGTGGGGCCCCGCAGGCCCGGCGGCCCCAGACGCGCCCTGGCCCTCCTCAACGGTCTGATCCCCGAAGTCATAGGTACGCCATATCTCTGGGGCGGCAAGAGCACTTTCGGCTTCGACTGCTCGGGTCTCGTGCAGGCGCTGTACGAATTCATCGGCCTGAGGTTGCCCCGTGACTCGGGCGACCAGGCCGCTCAAGGCCGAAGGCTCAAGTCCATGTCGCGCCTGAGACCCATGGACCTGATCTTCTTCGCCGGCACCGGCCGCATTGATCATGTAGGCATACATCTGGGTGGCCTTTCCATGCTGCATGCTTCGGGACATGTCCGCATCGAGAGCCTTGATCCGGGCGCGCCGGATTGCAGGGCCGACCTCAGGGAGAGATTCGCGTGGGCGACAAGGCCGATCGCATAGATAAGTACGGGCGCCTGGCTATTCTCGCCCAGGGCGAGTTCGGCGTCATCACTTCGAAGACTGCCGCATGCGTCATAAGGTACGTCCCGGAGCGCGTAGCATGTGTCATCGACAGCACGCGGGCCGGGGCGTCTGTGGAGGATGTGCTGGGCTTCGGGGGCGGAATCCCCGTGGTCGCCACCATAGAGGAGGCGCTGGCCCGCTCGCCCGACGCCCTGCTCATAGGGATCGCGCCGAGGGGAGGCGCGCTTCCCGCGGAGTGGAGGGGGGTGGTCCTTAAGGCCATAGCCGGGGGCCTCGACATCGTCAACGGCCTGCATCACGTGATGGGGGAAGATGATGAGATATCGAGTGCCGCCGCGGAGGCGGGGGTGAGGATATGGGACGTGCGCGTGCCCCGGGTTCCCGACACCATCGCTTCGGGTTCGCTGCGCCGCAAGAAGGGCAGGGTGGTGCTCACTGTGGGCTCCGACTGCAGGATCGGCAAAATGACGGTTGCATTCGAGCTCGCCCGTTTCCTGAACCGGAGCGGCTCCCGCGCCGAGTTCGTGCCCACGGGCCAGACGGGCATAATGCTCGCAGGCTGGGGGGAAGCGGTGGACCGCGTTCCGGGGGATTTCATGTCGGCCGTGACCGAGAACATAACAACGGAGGCCCTCGGGCGGGCCGGCCTCGCCATAGTGGAGGGGCAGGGGTCGCTCATACACCCGGCTTATTCCGCCGTGGCCCTGGGAATTATGCACGGCAGCTGTCCGGACGCCATGATACTGTGTCACCAGCCGACCAGAACCGCCATACCCGGCTACGACGTCAGCATCCCGCCGCTTCCGGATCTCATAAAGCTCCATGAGGATGTCGCGGGACTCGTGCACCCGTCCCGCGTGGTGGGCGTGGCCATAAACACCTTCGACATGGAGGAAGCACCCGCAAAGCGGGAGGCCGCGCGCCTCGAAGACCTGACCGGGCTTCCCGTCGCCGATGTGATAAGGTGGGGGTGCGGGCGGATCGCCCGGGCCGTGGAGGCACCATATTGAGAGTGAAATGCAGGCTTGAGAAACTCACCCTGGAAATACCCTTCACCATAGCGAGGGGAACGACGGCGGTTAAGCAAGTCCTGATCGCCGAGATCGACCACGGCGGAGTCACAGGCTACGGGGAGGCCTCGCCATCGGCCTACTACGGCGACTCCATAGACGCGGCGGCGCGTACGATAGAGGAGTCCGAAGCCGCGCTCTCGGGGTCCGAAGCGGGCGAGGACCCGTTCGCTCTGTCGGCGGCCTCGAGGCTTCTCAAAGCCAGGTTCCCGGAGAGCCCGTCGGGCAGGGCCGCCGTGGAGACCGCGCTTTACGATGTCGCGGGCAAGACCGCCGGCCTCCCTCTTCATAAGATGCTGGGGCTCGCGGGCATGGATCCGCCAGAGACCTCCTATACGGTCGGGGTGGAGGACGTCGACCTCATAAGAGGCCAGTTGGACCGCCTGAGATCCTACCCGATTCTCAAGGTGAAACTGGGATTCGGGCGGGAGGGGGAACTGCTCGATCTCCTGAGGGGCGAGACTGATGCCGTGCTTAGAGCGGACGTCAACGAGGGCTGGGACGTCGAAACCGCCCTGGAGAAGATGGCGCGCTATGATGAAGCCTACTCCATAGAGTTCTACGAGCAGCCGCTTCCCAGGACGGACACGGAGGGTTACCGGCGGCTCATGGCGGAAAGCGGGTCTACGATCATGGTGGACGAGAGCGTGACCTCCTCCGCGGACGTGTTCGGATGGGCGGGTCTCGCCCATGCCGTGAACCTAAAGCTCATGAAATCAGGCGGGATCAGGGAAACGCTGGCAATGATCGCCGCCGCCCGCGCCGCGGGCCTCAAGGTCATGCTGGGCTGTATGGTTGAGACCTCGGTAGGCATAAGCGCCGCGGCGCAGATAGCGCCCCTTGTCGACTTCTGCGACCTGGACGGCAATCTTCTCATAGCCGACGACCCCTTCGAGGGCATACGGGGGCAGGGCGGCGTACTCAGACTCACCGACGCTCCGGGAATAGGGGTTCGTCCCATATCCTAACTTGTTAAAATACAGCGCTTTATAACCCTCCGGTTTTTCTCAAGCCCCTCCGATTTCTGGCCGATATTTATCAAGGGCTTAGTCAGTAAGGCAAAAACCACAAAAACGGATTCATGGAGGGGTGCACTATGCGTAGAAGGCTGGCGTTAGCTGTTTTTGCGTTCGTGCTTTTCGGCGGCGCCCTGACGCTGTGGGCGGGCACTGCCGGTAAAGTCGCAGGCATCGTGGTCGACAGTGACACGGGCGAACCGCTCGTCGCCGTCAATGTGACCCTGGACGGTACGACGATGGGGGCGATCACCAATCCCGAGGGCCGCTATCACATCGTCAATGTCCCGCCGGGGACGTATAGCGTCAAGGCGGCGATGATGGGATACGAGACCATCATGAAGGCGGATGCCTCGGTCAACGCGGACTTTACGAGCAGCATCGACTTCGAACTCAGTCCCGCCGTCCTCGACGTGGTCGAGGAGATCGTGGTCACCGCCGAGAGGCCGCTGATCCGGAAGGACAAGACTTCTTCGCTCAATATCATAGAACATGATGAGATCGAGATGCTTCCGGTCGAGACGCCCTTCGACATAGTCTCCTTCCAGGCGGGCGCGACGACCGACCGCAGGGGCATACACATAAGGGGAGGCCGGGAGAACGAAGTCGCCTATACCATCAACGGCGCGTCGATTCTCGATCCCATTTTCTCGCAGGCCGCAGCGGGGTACGACGAAGCCTCGATTCAGGAGATGATGATCCTGACCGGCGGCTACAACCCCGAGTACGGCAACGCCCAGAGCGCCATCGTAAATGTCGTGTCCAAGGAGGGCGGGCAGGAGTTCCGCGGGGAATTCGGCACAGCTTTCTATCTTCCCATCGAGGGCCTCTGGGAATCGGCCGACGACGCCGGCAAGTACGACACCGGCTACAGGACCGCCACCCTGAGCCTGAGCGGGCCCAGCCCATGGACGCAGGACCTCAAGTACTTCATGTCGGTGGAATCTTCGAAGTGGGACGACTGGGATCCGCGCGTGCACGTGCTCGATAATCAGTGGCGCGACCGCACCCAGGCCATCTGGAAGTTCACGGGATTCCCGGCGGGCGGGGTGAAGCTCTATTTCGAGGGTCTGTTCTATGACACTCAGTTCAGCGTCTGGAACGCACAGCGCCAGTACGTTCCTGAGACGTTTCTGGGTTACGACAGGTGGAGCCTCGCGGCCGTGCTGGGCATGAACCATATGGTCAGCACCAGCTCGTATTATGATATTTCATTCTCGCGCTTCGAGACCAATTACCATGTCGCGCAGCCCGGCAGGTGGTGGGACATGAATCAGTCCCAGGAGTGGAACACCACACCCGTCGAAGACGGCGGCGGCGGGATCGATCTCAACACCGTATACGATGAGGACAACTTCATCATAGGCGGCGACAACAATCTCTTCCACGACTCCGAGTCGACCGTGAACAGCATCCGGGGAAGCTACACATTGCAGGCCAACAGCAGCCACCAGTTCAAGCTCGGCGGCGAGTACACCAGGTACAAGACGAGGCATCATGAGGTGTACGCGTCCCCGGGCAACATATACAAGAACCAGTATCTCGTGAGACCGACCTATGCGGTGGCCTACGCTCAGGACAAGATCGAGTACAGCGGCCTGATCGTGAACGCGGGCCTCCGGCTTGACGTGTTCGCCCCGGCCATGAAGATACCCTCCGACGAGACCTATCCGTGGGACCCCAGCGTCCAGGTCCCCGGCCCCGAGTGCGCCGGGCCGGACGCGACGGAGCCCCCGCTGTGGAATCTTACGGACGCGGCGACCAAGGCCAGGGTAAGCCCCAGGCTCGGTATTTCGCATCCGGTGGGCGAGTCCTCCGTGCTTCACTTCGCCTACGGCCATTACTTCCAGGTGCCGCCGTTCGGATACCTCTACACCAACACCAAGTACGACATGGGCGGCCACTGGCCGCTCGTTGGAAACCCGGACCTGCAGCCCGAGAAGACCGTCTCATACGAGGTCGGCATCGAGAGCGTGGTGGCCGAGGGCATGGTCATAGACATTACCGGTTTCTATAAGAACCTCGACAACCTGGTATCCACGGTTACCATCAACGACTCCAGGGACGTCGACACCCCCGCCGACGCAACGCAGTACACGACTTACATGAACACCGACTACGGCAACGTCAGGGGGTTCGAGTTCACGCTGAGGAAGCGCTTCAAGGAGTCGTGGATGGGGCGCGTCATCTATACGTTCATGATAGGCAAGGGACGGAGTTCGGACGTGGTCGAAGGCTACAACCAGCTCTTCGACGGCACCCAAGCCGCCACGAGAGAGTATTACCTTGATTGGGACAGGAGGCACAGCCTGGTATTCGACATCGGCTACGGCAGGGTGGACAACTGGGCCATCAACTTCCTGGTCAAGTATGCAACGGGATCTCCTTACACGCCGACCGAGGCAACGAGGTCGCTGCAGCCAGAGCAGAACACTGCGAGATTCCCGGACATCTCCCTGGTCAACATGAGGCTGTCCAAAGACTTCCAGCTCTTCACCCAGAAGGAGCAGGTGTTCCTGGAGGTCTACAACCTCTTTGACAAGAAGAACCTCGTCAATTTCAACGACGACAATACGGACCTCATGAGATATCTGCGGCTCTACGGCACGTGGACCGGCCCGTATAACAACGTGAAGGTCTACGGGGGACCGAGGGAGATTCGCGCAGGATTTCGTCTGGTGTTTTAGCCACGGAGGTATGAGATGAGATTGAGCATGAGGATTGCGGTTGTGCTGCTCGCGCTGTTTGCGACGGGCCACTCGGCGCTGGCCTACGACGAGGCGGTAATCGCGGAGTTCGGGAGTCAAGCGCCGGCGATCCTGGGGGGAACGGCGTCCCCGACCAGCTGTGTCGGCGTGACCTCCAGCTATACCATAGGCGACCTCTGGTATCCCGGGGTCTACAGCATCGGGCTGGCTCTCTATTCGGGCTATTACCCGGGCGCGAGCCAGGACCAGCAGGTCTTCCAGTCGGGCATCTGGATGGGCGGCTATGCCGACGAGAACGAGGCCGGAGACCCCTGGGTGGCCGCTGCCACGTTCGACCAGCTCGACTTCTACATCTACGATTCGGTCTGCAGCGGTTTCGCCTTCGCCAGCCCCGGCCAGAGCAACCTGGATGTCGAGAGCGAGTTCGACACGGGCTATTCGCCGCGCGACCTCGGCGTGAAGGTAACCACCCGCTATATGATGTGGGAGGACCCTCGCTACGACGACTTCATAGTCATCAAAGTCGACCTGGAATTTTCCAAGGACCTCAACCACTACTGGTGGGGCTGGATGACCGACTGCGATATAGGCAACAACAGCCTCAAGGATTATTACTATGACGATCTGACGGCCTACGACGAGACAAGAGATATCGCCTACATGTACGACGATGACGGCGACCCGGCGATCATAGACGATCCGTCGAGCGGCCTCCTCTCGGCGCAGCACGTGGGCCAGATCCTCCTTTCCGCGCCGCCCCCGGGCGGTTCGGTGACCGAGGCGCCCACGCCGTCGACGACCTGGGAGACGTTCACCTGGTGGGACTGGAACAATGACGCCACCGGCCACGCAGCCGCCTATGACAGGATCTCCTCGGGGACCATCAGGGAATACCCGCCGGACACGCCTTTTGATTACAGGATATTGAGCGCGGTCGGCCCCTATGAGGCCCGGGCCGGGGACGAGGCCACCTTCTATATGGCCATTGTCTTCGGGCAGGGTTTCGACGCCGATTACTGGAGGAGGATCGGGGCCGGAGCGTCTGATATGGGCACGCTGGTCGATCACGTGGACGCGGTGCGCCACCTCTACGCAAACGGCCTCCAGGTGGACGACCCGGCGCCCAGCGCCCCCGTGCTCGAGGAGCCTCTTCTCGAGGGCACGCTGGTCAGCCTCGAGTGGGAATCGGACTCGGAAGAGGACGCCGATTTCGCCGGCTACAGGGTCTACAAGAGCTATGTCTCCAACACGGGTCCCTGGGACCTGATCCGGGACTACAGCGGCAGGCCCTACGTAAACGCCGCGCTTGATACGGTAAAGATCGGATTCCCGGCCTTCTACTGCGTAACCGCCTATGACAGCAATGAGAACGAGACCACCAAGGGCGCCTGGGACGTAAAGACCCTCACCGGGGTGGTCGCCACCACGCTTCCCACAGACTGGAGCGGCGACTGCGAGTACGACTGCACGGAGCACTGCCAGGGCTGTGACGAATGCTATGAGAGATGCATGCAAGAATGCATGGCGGGCAGGAAGTCCCGCGCGCTCGACAATATACTCGTGGCTCCCAATCCTTACAGGGGGAGCGCCGACTGGGAGAGGAGCGACTTCGAGGGCACCATCATGTTCCAGAACCTGCCCAAGCGCTGCTCCATATTCGTCTATTCGCTTACCGGCGAGCTCGTAAGCACCATCTACCACAATATGCCGGGTGATGAGACGCCCGACACCGAGGGGAGCGAGACCGGCGGCGAGAGATGGGACATGCTGACCTACAACAACATGTCGATAGCGAGCGGTATATACATCTACAGGGTCGTGAGCGACGAGTACGGTGAAGCAATAGGCAAATTTGCAGTCATACGTGGTGACCGATAAAACCTAAGGAGGACCTGACCATGAGGAAGACGATCGCGCTGGCCGCTATATGTGCCCTGCTCGCGGGCGCCGGCACTGCGTCAGCGGCCGTTGACAAGGTGGGAAGTTCCAGCGCCCTGTTTCTTAAGATAGGCATAGATTCGAGGGGAGTGGCCATGGGCGAGGCCTATGCTGCCAGCGTCTGGGGCGCGCCCTCGGTGTTCAGCAACCCGGCCGGGCTGGCGGGCCTGGACGGGGATGAAGTCTTCGTGAGCGATGCCGAATGGCTGGCTGACGTCAGGCTCATAGGCGGTGCCTATGCTTTCAAGTACAAAGAGCTCGGCACTTTCGCGTTCAGCGTTCTTACGGCCGATTACGGCGAAATGCAGCTGGTGAGCGAGCACTCCTCCACTGAGGCCTCCGGCACCTTCACGGCCCGGGACATAGCCGTCGGTTTCACATACGCCAAGAGGTGGACCGACATGCTCTATGTCGGGGGAACGTTCAAATACATCGACCAGTCGATCTACGACTACAGCGCCAGGGGAGTCGCCTTTGACTTCGGCACGGTATACCACACCGGATTTAACTCGCTCAGGCTGGCGATGGCGACCACCAACTTCGGCCCGGACCTCGTTTACGACGGGTCGTATACAGACAAGTACTACATAGGCACATCGCATATAGAGGAAGTGCGCATGTTCGGGAGCAATGACCTGCCCCTCAACTTCCGGCTGGGCATTGCCTACGATTGGGAATTCGGCCAGAACAGCGTGCTCACCATGGCCCTGGACGCCACCCATCCTACCGATTACTCCGAGCGGGTTCACCTCGGCGGCGAATACGGCTGGAACAACACCGTGTTCGTGAGGATGGGCTATACCACCAACGCGGAGGAAATGGGCATATCAGGCGGCGCCGGCGTCAAGCTGGACACGTCCTTCGGCGCCACCGCCGTCGACTACGCTTATACCGAGTTCGGCGTCTTCAGCGGCGTCCACAGGATCTCCATGAGATTGAGATGGTAGTTTCTCTCCTGGGGGTCAGGTCTTGGTTGCACAATGGCCGGCCCTGCGGTTTGCTCGGCATTCCGCCGGTGGCTTCTTTACAACACGGAGCCTCGGCGGAACGCCTTCGCATTCGCGTCGAGGGTATTGTGCAACCAAGACCTGACCCCTTCCTTATGCACAATGTGCATTTTCAGACCTGACCCCTTCCCCTGACCCCTTGCTTGTAACCTTCCCGGGCGAAATCCGCTGTTGTCCTGCGCTGCCGATTATGGTAGATATGAAGTGCAATGCATACGGTAGGAAGCGCAACCAGTGAGGAAATAGACATAATCGGCGGGCGGGAGCTGGCCAGGCTCTGTTATTCCTGCGGCATCTGCGTGGGTGATTGCCCGGCGGCCAGGTTCTCGGATGATTTCAATCCGAGGCAGATCTTTCTCAGGGTATGCCTGGGAATAGGCCGGGAACTGGTGGGCCGGGAATCGCCGATCTGGAAATGCACCACCTGCTATACCTGCCATGAGCGCTGCCCCGCCGGTGTCAAGCCGCTCGAAGTCATCATAGCGCTCAGAAACCTGAGCTTCCGCGAGGGGACCTCTCCCGAGGGCGTGGCCAACATACGCCGGAGCGTTATCGAGAAGGGAGTGGCCGGCGCGCTCACCCGGCGCGCCATGGAATTGAGAGAGAAGATGGGCCTCCCCGCGGCGGAGCCCGGCGACGCAAAAGAACTGGGGTTGATTACGGGCCATGAGTGAAAACCGCGCATCCGCCTACCGCTTTTTCCCCGGCTGCCTCGCAAGGACCAAACTGCCTCATATCGAGGTTTCGGTGAGGCGGGTCCTGGAGAGCCTGGGGATCGGCCTGGAGGATGATGCACGCTTCACCTGCTGCCCCGATCCCGTGGTGTTCAGATCCTCATCGAGGAGCGACTGGCTGAGCCTGGCGGCCCGCAACCTGTCTCTGGACGGCGAGAAGCCCATCGTGACGCTCTGCCCGGGCTGCGCTTCATCTCTTTCGGAGGCCAGGCATCTTCTTTCGGAGGATCCCGGGTCGCGCACGGACGCCGCGGCGCGCATCGGGAAACTCGGGCTGGACCTCAACCTCCCGCCGGTATCGCACTTTCTCGAGATTCTCTTCGATGAGGAGCGCATGAAAGAGATAGCGGCCGGGGTGAAGAGGAGGCTTGACGGCCTCAGAATAGCCTGTCACTACGGCTGCCATCTTACGCGGCCCTCGGGTGCGGTCGATTTCGACGACCCCGAGAAGCCGAGATGCCTGGACGAGCTTGTGGCTCTTGTGGGGGCCGAGTCTATAACCTATGAAGACAAGTACCTGTGCTGCGGAAGGCCATCGCTGGACGAGGAGACTTCAACGGGCATACTGGAGCGCAAGCTCAGCGCAATGAAGGAAGCCGGCGCCCAGGCGATAGTGCTGGCCTGCCCGTTCTGCTTCGAGCAGTTCGACGTCGGCCAGACGCTTCTCGAGCGCAAGACGGGCAGGAAGTATGGTCTGCCTGTTTTCTACCTAAGCCAGCTCTTGTGTTTGGCCATGGGCGGGACGGCCTCCGAACTGGGGCTGGACATGCACAAGGTCAAAGCGGGGGGGATTGCGGGCGTTGAGTGACGAGCGCGTTGATGTAGCGGTAATAGGCGCCGGGCCGGGCGGCTATGTATCCGCCCTGAGGGCAGCGGGCCTCGGGGCCTCGGTCGCCGTGATAGAGAAAGATGTAGTAGGCGGCACCTGCCTCAACAGGGGCTGCATACCCACAAAGGCCCTGCTGGCCAGCACGGGCCTCTTGCGCGCCATTTCCGGTTCGCGGGAGTTCGGCATAAGCGTCGGCGACGTGAGGTTCGACGCCTCCGTGATCGCGTCACGCTCCAGGGGCGTGGTGGAGACCATGCGAAAGGGGGTCGAGGACCTCCTGTCTCACGCCGGGGTCAGGCTTATCAGGGGTAGCGGGGCGCTGCTGGGACCCGATAAGGTGGGGGTGGATACCGCCGGGGGCACCCTAACGCTTGAATGCGGGGCCGTCATAATAGCGACGGGATCCGAGTGGATCGAGCTCCCCGGGCTCGAGACCGACGGCGACCGCGTAATCACCAGCGATGACGCCTTCGCGCTGGACGACCTGCCAGGCAGCATTGCCATAGTGGGGGGCGGGGCGGTAGGCTGCGAATTCGCCGAGATATACAGCGCGCTGGGTATCGAGACCACAATAGTCGAGATGATGCCCCAGCTCCTTCCCGGGGAGGACGCCGAGCTGGCGAGGAGGCTCGAGGCCGCGCTCAAGCGCAAAGGCATCGGGGTGGCCTCGAAGACGCGCGTGACCGGCCTTGAGAGGGGCAGAGGGCCGCTCAGATTGCTTACCGAGGACGGCAAGGCCATTGAGGCCGAGAAAATAATGGTGGCCGTGGGCAGAGCGCCGAGCACTGCGGGCCTGGGCCTGGAGCAGGCGGGTGTTGACCTAGACGGCAAGCGCATAGCGGTGGATAAGCGTATGCGCACCGGCGTTACCGGCATCTACGCCATAGGCGACGTAACTGGCAAGTTCATGCTGGCGCATGTTGCGAGCGCCCAGGGCGTCGTGGCAGCTGAGAACGCATGTGGCGTTGATTCCGAAATCGACTACGCGGCGGTTCCGCGCTGCGTCTTCACCAGCCCTGAGTACGCGGCCGTGGGCATGACGGAGGCGGAGGCCGCGGAAGCGGGCATCGAGGCGTCCGTGTACAAGGTCCAGCTGGGGCGAGTCGGCCGGGCGCTGACGCTGGGTGAGACCTTCGGCCTGGCCAAGATGACCTGCGACAAGCAGACGGGCAGGGTAATAGGTTTTCATCTCCTGGCGCCGCACGCTTCCGAGCTTCTCTCGGAAGTCTCCACTGCTATGGCGGGGGGCCTCACGGCGGAAGAGGTGGCGCGGGTAATACATCCCCATCCGACCATGTCGGAGATCGTCTGGGAAGCCGCCCAGGGCTCGGCGGGCAGACCGCTCCACGGCTAGAGGCCGTGACGTTCCGGCGCCGGCCGGAGCCTGAAGCAGGCCTTTTGGCCCCCGTGGTGGAATAGCTTGACTTGGCACCGGGCCGATGCTAGATGTTTGGCGTACTGACCGAGACAAGGAGGCGCAAACTGGCCGGTCCGAAGAAGATATTCAAAGTAAGGGAAGGCCGCATCATCGACGGCGTCTGCGGCGGGGCGGCAGCCTATGCGGGCATCGACCCGCTGTGGGTGCGCATAGCCTGGGCCGCGCTGGCGCTGGCCGGCGGCATAGGCGTACTGGCGTATCTGCTGGGCATGTATCTTTTCCCGCGGGGAGAGGGGCGGGTGGAGGTGCGGGCCGCACCGAGGCGAGGGACGGGCTTTCTCATATCCGGGATAATACTGGTCTGTATCGGCGCCGTGATCGTGCTTCGCTTCGTAGGCGTAATGACCTTCAGCATCTGGGACCCCTGGGGAGTCGCCTTCAGCGTCCTCTGGCCGCTGTGCCTGATAGGGGGAGGCGGATTCCTCATCTACATGTACTGGCGGGAGACCTCCGGCCAGAGAACGCCCTTCCGGCGCTCGACCGAAGACCGCATGATCCTGGGCGTCTGCGGCGGGCTGGGTGAGTACTTCAACGTCGATCCCAATATCGTAAGATTCGTGCTGGCGCTTTTCATCATACTGTCGAGGGGAATCGGGCTTATCGTATATCTCCTCATCGCCCTCCTCATGCCGCAGGCCGATAGGGAAGAGGAGTTGTAAAGCGCGGGCAGGCCAGAGTGAAGATGCACTAATCCTTTATATAGCAATAGATTAGAGCGATTCCATCAACCGATGGACGAAGGTGATAGCCTCCCGCCCGAAGGCCTAGTAGCAGCCCCTCGCCCTGACGGACTGCAGCAGCTCATCCGGCGTGAGCAGCGCGACTTCCACCCGCATCTGCTCCTTCATCTCGACCTCTATGGCGCATGGGCCGAACAGGCGGCTGTTTCTGGCGACCTCGCTCTTCTTGATGACGACGCATTGCATGGCATACCGGTCGGTTGGTGGCACCACCCACAACACTACCGTCTCATCCGTCTCGATATTGAGGGGCAGGTTGAGCTCGAACTCGCCCGACGAATTGGTGCGGTCCTCTTCCACAAACACCCCGTCCGCGAAGAGCTTGACCGTTGTTCCGCCAATACCGATACCTCCGGAGTCCCTGACCTGTCCCATGATGAACTGCCTCGGGAAGGGCAGAGCGGTGCCGGACCGGGTCTGGGCCTCATCGTGCATCTGCTGCTCCTGGCGGGAGCGAATGGGGTCCTTATCATCAGGGGGCGGCGACACGGGGTCAGTGGCGTGGGCGTAAGAAGCGAGGAAAGCAACCGCCAAAAGGCAAGCAAGCGTTATCCTTAACATTACTCGCCTCCTTTCTCCTTGCCGGCCCGAGATTAACAAAAGGCCGGATTGGTGTCAACTCCATTGAGTCCACTTGCATCTTTTGGCCGGGAGACTTATCTTCATTCGCGGGAGGTGTTGGATAATTGCCGACCTATGACTATGAATGCACGAAATGCGGCCATGAGTTCTGCGTAGAGCAGAGCATGAACGACAGGCCGCTTAAGAAATGCAGGAAATGCGGGGGCAAGCTCAGGAAGCTGCTGCCCAGATCCCTCAACCTGATTTTCAAGGGTTCGGGCTTCTACATCACGGATTACAAGAAAAGCGGCGGCCCCGGCGGGTCCGGAAACAGGTCCGCAGAGCCCGGGGATAAGTCCGCAGGGCCCGGGGACAAGGCCGTGGGCTCAGACACCGAAACCTCCTGAGCCGCGTCCTGTCCGCTCTACTTGGCCCAGTGTTTGCGCGCGATCTCGTCCAGGATCTTGTCGATTCTCTCCTTGACCTTGGACTCCGCGCTGGGCTCGAAGAAGGCCTTCTCCACCCTGCCCAGCTTGTCGGTCTTGACGCATCTCAGGGCCTTGAGCGACTCCATTGGTATGAGTATGTCCTTAGACACCCTGACTTCGAGGGGCTTCCTGTCCACGGTGATATCCGGGCTATTATAGGGATTCATACCCAGGGCCCAGCCGTGCGCAAGCATGCCGCACAGGGCTATGCGTATTCTGCGGCGGGTCTCGTCCGTTGTCTCGGGTGACTCCTTAAGCACTTTCTCGACGACGCCGTCCACGACGCTGGCGGCCTGCTTGGCGATGCGGTCGTCGAGCCGCAGTTTGACCAGGTTCACGAACATCTGGTTGACGAGCTTTGCCGTTTCTGACATTGAATTACCCACCTCGATTTTGGATGTGGCACATCTCATAGTTCTAATCGGCACCCGCGGCCGTATCTTTGAGTAAAATCAATTTGACAACGTGCCGAAGTTTAAATAGAGTCGGGTGTATTGAAGTATACATGAGTATAGCAGAATGCCCGATACCTAAGTCAACTGATTAGTATACGGAGCCGCTTCATGATCAGAGCCATAACGGCGGGGGCCCTGCTTGCGCTGATTGCCCTGTCGGCCGCCCCGGCCCTCTCGGAAGAGGAATACCCTACGAACCTGGAGATGATTGAGGCCGCCGCCTCGGCCGCTTTTGACTCGGTGCGAGTCTCCGCGCCGCCGGCTCCCGAAAGCGATATCCAGATCTTGGTGGAGGCCGGCCACGCGGGGGCCTGGCTCGTCAACAGGATACTCAACGAGCGCATGATAGAGCGGGGCTGGGACATCAGCGTGACATCGGAAGAGCCCGATTCGGCAAGCGGCGCGCGGACGCCCTACGTGCTCCGCGTCAAGATCGTCCAGCTCGACATGGTCTACGCCAGGCAGTGGCGCCGCTATCTCATCACCTCGAAGGTGGTTGAGAGAGTGGCCAGGGCCTCTTTTCACATCGAGCTCGTCGACATGGTCAGGGGAAAGATCATGGAGTCGGTGAGCACCTCGGCGGAGGCCCGTGACGTTGTGCCCGCGGGTGCCCTCGAAGTCCTCAGCGATTCCAAGTACGCTTTCGCCGCCCCCGAGCTCGAGAAGGGCAACAGCGACAAGTACCTCGAGGGAGGGCTTGTGCTGGCCATTATCGGCGTGCTGGTTTATCTCTTCTATTCCAATAAGACCGCCTCCTGACGTGCACAAAGGTCGATATATGATACAAAGGATTGTACTCATATCGGCGCTGCTGTCGCTCTGTCTCGCCTGCTGCTCCGGGTCCCGGTCCAGGGTGGAGGTTGAACCCACCGACCGTCTGGCGCAGGCCGACGGGCTGGCCGAAAGAGGCGACTGCCGCAAGGCCATTCTCAAGTACGAGGAGCTGCTGGCCGAGTTCCCGCCCCCGGAGATAGCCGAGCGCGCCAGGTTCAACCGCACCAGGTGCAGGGTGGAGCTGGAGGACTATGACCTGGCCATCAACGAGTTCGAGGACTACATCGATTCATATCCTCAGGGCGACCTGGTAGACGACGCCATGTACATGATAGGCATAGCATACCTGAGGCAGTCGCCCCGCGCCGAGCGCGACCAGACTTACACGGAAAAGGCGGCCAGTGAACTCGAGTTCATGCTCAGGGAATATCCGGAAAGCAACGTCCGGCAGGAGGCGGAGGCGGCTCTCGCGGAGGCCAGGGCTAAGCTTGCCCGGAAGGAGTACCTGAACGGCAAGCTGTACCTCAATATGGAGTATTTCCGCGCCGCCCGGATCTGTTTCGACCTGGTCATAAACGAGTATTCCGACACCGAGTGGGCGGCCTGGTCGCTGCTCGGGAAGGCCCAGACATACGACAGGGAAGGGAATACCGGGAAAGCGCTGGAGCTTTACAACAAGGTCCTCGACGACTACCCGGACACCGAGCCCTATGGAAGGGCCGGCATGAGGATCGACCAGATCTCAAGCGGGGACGAAAATGACGAGGAAGAGTGACCTCAGGGCCGCCGGCCGCATCGGCGTCTTCGGAGGCACTTTCGACCCGGTTCACTACGGGCACCTGGTCTGTGCGGAGCAACTCAGGGAGGCGGTGGGGCTCGATGTGGTGTTGTTCATTCCCTGCAACAGGCAGCCTCATAAGCCCGGATACGTTCCCTCCGACCCCGCCCACAGGCTGGCCATGCTGCGGGCGGCGACCCGCAGGTACCCGGCCTTCAAGGTCTCCGACATGGAGATCAGGAGGGGGGGGGTGTCCTACACGGCCCACACCATACGCGGCCTGCGCGGCACCGTGGGCGCCGGGCCGGAGATCTGGTTGATGCTCGGAATGGACGCTTTTCTGGAAGTGCACCGGTGGAAGGATCCCGAAGTAATATTGAGCGAGTGCCGGTTCGCCGTTGCCGCGAGACCCGGATACTCAAGAGGCCGCTACATGGCCAGGGCGGTCGCCAGAAGCATCAGGAGGAAGTGCAGATTCGTAGAGATTACAGGCCTCGATATCTCCTCGACGGATATACGCAAGAGGGTGACCCGGGGCAAGAGCATCCGTTTCCTGGTGCCCCGCCCGGTGGAGGCCTATGTTCGCAGAGAGGGCCTCTATTCCTAGGTTTTTCAAGCGATTATCCGCCCCCTGCGGTCCCCACGGAGTTGGTTGACTACTTGCCGCTATTCTGCTAAATTAAGACGGTTTGGTAATTTCAAGGCTGATTGTGCAAGGGAGGTAAAATGCCGGAAATCAAGGTAGATGTGGAGAGATGCAAAGGCTGCGAGCTCTGCATAATCAACTGCCCCAAGGAGATACTGAGGTTCTCCGAGGACTTCAATGAGAAAGGCTATCACTATCCTGAGTGTTTCGAGCCGGAGAGCTGCACAGGATGCGCCATCTGCGCCATCATGTGCCCCGAAGTCGCAATCGAAGTCTACAAATAGATGAGATCCGGGGAGGTTAATATGCCCGAAGAACGAGTGTTGATGAAGGGAAACGAGGCCATCGGGGAAGCCGCCATCAGGGCCGGCTGCCGGTTCTATGCGGGCTATCCCATAACGCCTCAGAACGAGCTGACGGAGTACATGTCGCTTAACATGCCCAAGGCGGGGCGCGTATTCGTTCAGGCCGAGAGCGAGGTTGCCGCGATCAACATGGTCTACGGCGCGTCAGCAACGGGCGCCCGGGTGATGACGTCGTCGTCGGGCCCGGGCATAAGCCTCAAGCAGGAAGGGATTTCCTATATGTGCGGCGCCGAGCTGCCCTGCTTCTATGCCAACATCGTCAGGGGAGGCCCGGGCCTCGGCAATATCGCCCCGGCGCAATCCGATTACTTCCAGGCGACCCGGGGCGGGGGCCACGGGGACTATCGCGTAATCGTGCTGGCCCCGAGCACGGTCCAGGAGCTTTTCGACCTTACCATGCTGGGCTTCGAGCTCGCCGACAAGTACTCCAACCCCGCGATGATCCTCGGGGACGGGATTCTCGGCCAGATGAGGGAGCCGCTTGTCCTCAGGGACCCCGTCAAGTACGACGAAAGCACCAAGAGCAAGTGGGCCCTCGGAAACTCGGCGGGAAGGGAGAAGCACGTCATCACGTCTGTGAGGCTGGCGCCGGGCACGCTTGAGAAACACAACATGAAACTCCATAAGAAGTACGAGGAGATAGAGGAGAAGGAGCAGCGCTACGAGCTCACCGACGTCGACGATGCCGACGTTGTGATCGTCGCCTACGGCACGAGCGCCAGGGTCGCCAAGTCGGCCGTGGCCATGGCCAAGGAGTCGGGAGACATCAAACTGGGGCTCATCCGTCTTATCTCGCTCTGGCCCTATCCCAGGAAGATCATTAATGAGTACGCCGGGAAGGGCAAGAAGCTGCTCGTCGTGGAGATGAGTCTCGGCCAGATGCGCGAGGACGCGCTTCTCGCGACATGCGGCAAGGCGGACGTCTCCCTGCTGGCGCATACGGGCGGCGGACTGCCCACAGAAGAGGAGATCATCGAAGTCGCGAAAAAGGTGAAAACAAGCGGCGGACCTATAGAGGTCTATCCCGAAGCGTAACAAGGCTGGAGGTAAATGACGTGAAAAAAGTATTCGGAAGACCTGAGAGTCTGAGCACGAAGGCCAATATGTACTGCCCGGGCTGCGGGCACGGGCTCGCGCACAGGCTGACGGCGGAGGCCATTGATGCGCTCGGGCTCAAGGACAGGTGCATGGGAGTGGCGTCGGTGGGATGCTCGGTATTCGCAGACGACTACTTCGACTTCGACTTCATACAGGCGGCCCACGGCAGGGCTCCGGCGGTGGCGACGGGCATGAAGCGCTCCAAACCCGACTGCATCGTTTTCACCCATCAGGGGGACGGCGACCTGGCGTCCATCGGGGCGGCCGAGATGGTTCACTCCGCGAACCGCGGCGAGAAGATCACCATCGTGTTCGTGAATAACGCAATTTACGGTATGACGGGGGGCCAGATGGCTCCGACGACTCTGGCCGGCATGAGAACGTCCACCTGCCAGCTGGGCAGGGATACCGACGTTGCGGGTCATCCCCTTCGCGTCTGCGAGCTGCTTAAGGACCTGAAGGGAGTAGCCTATCTCGAGCGGGTCGCGGTGGATAC
The DNA here is from genome assembly GCA_050125095.1 of bacterium. Classification (GTDB taxonomy): domain Bacteria; phylum Arandabacterota; class Arandabacteria; order Arandabacterales; family JALGWA01; genus JALGWA01. The sequence goes on along the minus strand of JASFEA010000002.1, from coordinate 34,340 downwards.
GCCGGCCCACATGAACAAGGCCAAGAAGGCCCTGAGAAAGGCCTTCGAGGTGCAGGACAGGGAGCTGGGTTTCTCGCTGGTAGAGGTCATTTCCCAGTGCCCCACCGGCTGGGGACAGCTGCCCAAGGACGCCGTGAACTGGCTCGAGGAGAACATGATCCCGTATTACCCTCTGGGTGTGTTCAAAGACGTTACCGCAGAGGACTGAAATCAGGAGTTGAGTGAATATAAGGGGGCGTAAATGACGACCAAGACGATTATGGCTGGTTTCGGGGGACAGGGGGTCGTGTTGATGGGCACGCTGCTCACCTACACGGCCATGGTGGAAGGCAAGCACACGACTTTCTTCCCTTCCTACGGAGCCGAGATGCGCGGAGGGACGGCCAACTGCTCGGTGGTCGTTTCCGACCGGGAGATCGCATCCCCCATAGTCAATCAGCCCGATTGTATTATTGCCATGAACATAGCGTCGCTCAACAAGTTTGAGAGCCGTGTGAGGCCGGGCGGCACCATCTTCGTCAACTCCTCGCTCATCGACAGGAAAGTCGGGAGAGACGACGTTACCGAAATCAGGGTGCCGGCCAACGAGATCGCCGAGGCCCTCGGCAATGCGCGGGCAGCCAACATGGTAATGCTCGGCGGTGTAGCAAAGAAGACCGGTGTCGTGAACCTGGAGTCCCTGAGCGGATGCCTCGAGAAGGTGCTTTCGGAACGGGCTATGCCTTTGCTTGATCTCAACAGGAAGGCGCTCAAGAAAGGTTTTGAAGAGGTTGCGTGAGCGGCCGGGCTCCGCCCCTGCTCTCATCTCCCGCTCAAGCGAGGTATGACCCTTGGTCACGAGGTTCAGTGACGCGACCATCTCGGAGATGCTCCAGCGCGTCCGCAAACCGGGACGGTACTTCAACAACGAAATCAATTTCCCGCGAAAGTCTGGCGGGCGGCTGAAGTTCCTCATCCTCTTCCCGGACCTCTATGAAATCGGCATGTCCCACCTCGGGATACGTATCCTCTACCACGTTCTCAACGGCCATGAGGACTTCATGGCCGACCTGGCTTTCGCGCCCTGGAACGACATGGCCGAGTTCATGGGGGCGCGAGGGATGCCGCTTTACGGGCTGGGTACGGGGCTTGCCGCGCGCGATTTCGATGTGCTGGGTTTCTCGCTGCAGCACGAGCTCCAGTATACCAACGTGCTCGCAATGCTGGACCTGGCAGGAGTAGCCCTGGAGTCGGGAGCGCGGGTGGACGGGGACCCGGTGGTGGTCGCCGGCGGGCCCAGCGCGTCCAACCCGGCTCCCATGTCGGCGTTCGTCGACGCCTTCGCCATAGGGGACGGCGAGACGGTATGCGTCGAAATCGCGGCGGCGGTGCTGAGGGCGAGGGAAGAGGGGCTTACGCGCGCGCGAACGGTGGAGCGCCTCGCCGGGATAGACGGCGTCTACGTGCCCGCCGTTCACGGCCTGACGCCGCCGGCGGCAAGCGTAAGGCGGCGCGTTGAGCCGGAACTCAAGGACGAGCATTTTCCCCTTAAGCCGATTGTGCCCCTCATACCGATCACGCATGACAGGCTCTCCATAGAGATAATGCGAGGCTGCACAAGGGGCTGCAGGTTCTGCTCCGCCGGCATGACCGGGCGGCCGGTAAGGCAGCGCAGCGTCGACTCCATAGTGCGGCTTGCCGAGGAGGGGATAGCGGCGAGCGGTTGGGAAGAGGTCTCGCTGGTTTCGCTTTCCACTTCGGACTACTGCGATCTCAAGAGCCTGGTGGCCGGGCTGGCCGGCGCCCTCGGGAAGAGACGGGTCAGCATATCCCTCCCCTCTATGCGCCCGGGTACGTTTACCGAGGAGATAGCCGAGATAATAGGCGGCATCAAGAAGACGGGCCTGACCTTCGCGCCCGAGGCGGGGAGCTCCGGGCTGAGGCGCGCGATAAACAAGAACATCGACGAAAGCGAACTCTATTCGACGGTGGAAACGGCATTCAGGAACGACTGGGAGTCGATGAAGCTGTATTTCATGCTGGGCCTGCCGGGGGAGGACATGGCCGACGTCGAGGCCATAATCAAGATGGTGCGAGGGGTTGAGACCATATGCCGCGGGTACGGCAGGCGCAAGCGGGTGACCGTGTCCCTGTCCCCCTTCGTGCCGCGGCCGCACACGCCGTTTCAATGGGAAGAGCAGGAGGGCGCTGAGAGCGTTCTTGCGAAGCTCTCGCTGATGAAGAAGCGCCTGCCCGAGGGCAGGATCAAGATCAAGTGGCGCGACCCCTGGGTTTCGGTGCTCGAAGGCCTGCTCGCGCGCGCAGACAGCCGCCTGTCGCGCTGCATAATGGCGGCCTACCGCATGGGCGCGCGTTTCGACGGCTGGACGGATTCGTTTGACTTCGACCTCTGGAAACGCGCCCTGGGCGAATGCGGGGTCGATATCGCCGGCGAGCTCGGGGCGAGGCCCGCGGACGTGCAGCTGCCCTGGGACCATGTGGACGCGGGAGTGAGCCGGGCCTTCCTGGAGAGTGAACGCGACAGGGCCGCCGCGGGCGAACTCACCCCCGATTGCCGCGAAGGCCAGTGCACGGACTGCGGCGCGTGCGGCGAACGTCCGAGGCCCGGCGTGCCGCCGCTGGCGGGGAAGAGCTCGGCGGGTAGCCCGGCGGGCAGCTCGGCGGGCAGCGCTGCGAATAGCGCGGTGGACGTTTCCGCTGGTGCTGCGCCCGTCATGTCCATGCGTTTCAGGGTGAGATTCGCCAAGTGTGACCCCATGCGGCTCACGTCCCATCTTGACGTGACCAGGGCGGTGCAGCGGGGCATGAGGCGGGCCGATATAGGTGTGGCCTATTCACAGGGTTTCTCGCCGCATCCGCGAATAGCCTTCGGGCCGCCGCTGCCCCTCGGGGAGACCGGGGAGGCTGAGTACTTCGACGCGCTCCTCTCGGAGGCGCCGGGCGAAGGCTGGCTCGACCGGCTCAATAAATGCCTGCCGGAAGGCCTCGAAGCCCTGGAGGGCAACTTGATAGAGAAATCGGCGCCGTCGCTGATGGCGAGCGTCAACGCCGCGGCTTACGCGATACGGCTTTGGAGCGAAGACTCCGGGCTCCTTGCCGGGCAGGCCGACGTGCTCAGGGACGCCATGGAGGCCAGCGGTAATCTTATTGACTTCAAGGCGGGCGATGTTGAGAATAATAAACTGGAGATTGCGGCCACCGTGAGACTGAAAGGTAAGGGCGTACGTCCGGACAAGGTGCTGTCCGAGCATCTTGCGACCGGGGAGCTGCGTCTCAAGGTGAACCGAAAGGCCCTTTACGTGGACAGGGCCGGAACACTTTATTCGCCCCTTACGGGGTTCAGAGCGAGGATTGCATGATAAACAGAGAGATAATCATAAACGTCGAGCCCATTGAGACTCGCATCGGCATCAAGGAAGGCGGCCAGCTGGTCGAGTACATGGTGGCGAGATCCGGCGAGAGAATCGGGGTCGGCGACATACACAAGGCCAGAGTCACGGCTGTGCTTCCGGGCATGCAGGCCGCGTTTCTCGACATAGGATGCGAGAAGAGCGCCTTCCTCCATGTCTCGGACATGAGCGTTGACGTGTCGGACTATGAAGACATAGACGAGAGGTATGAGGGCGGCGGCGAATACGATTCGACCCCGGCCCCCCGCGACAGGGAAGTGCTCATAGAGCAGCTGCTCAAAAAAGGCGACCAGATCCTGGTCCAGATCACCAAGGAGCCGATCGGCAACAAAGGCCCCCGCGTGAGCTCGCAGATATCGCTTCCGGGAAGGTACCTGGTGCTCATGCCCGGCGCCGAACTGGTGGGCGTGTCGCGGAAGATAGAGGACCGCGATGAGCGCCGCCGGCTCAAGGAAATCGTGAGCCCCCTGAAGTCGGAAGATATGGGCATCATAGTGCGCACGGCCGGCGAGGGCATGGAGAAGAAGCAGTTCGCGTCGGACGCCAAGTTCCTGAAGAAACTGTGGCGCAGGCTGGAGAAGAAGGGCGAGAAGAACCCGGCGCCCTGCCTCATCCACAAGGACATGGAGATCATCACGCGGCTGGTGAGGGACCTGTTTACGGACGAGGTCACCAGCGTGGCCATAGACTCCAAGAAGGAGTACAAGGAGATTCAGTCCTATCTGCGCTCCTACGCTCCCGGCCTCAGGGACCGTGTACATTTGTACCGCGAGGACACGCCCATATTCGACGCCTACGAGATCGAGAGAGAGACCGGGAGGCTGCTATCGAGGACGGTCCCGCTCAAGAAGGGCGGTTTCATCACAATCGACCACACCGAGGCGCTGGTCTCCATAGACGTCAACAGCGGCAGGTTCAGGGGCGGCAAGGGCCAGGAGGACACAGCCTTGAGGACCAATCTCGAGGCCGCCAAGGAGGTCCCGCGGCAGCTCCGGCTCCGCGATCTCGGCGGCATCATAGTGATAGACTTCATCGACATGGAGATGGAGGAAAACCGCAAGAAGGTCATCGACGAGCTCCGGGCCGGCCTCAAACGCGACCGCTCCAGGACCAAGACACTGAGGGTGAGCGAGATAGGGCTGGTGGAGATGACCAGGCAGCGCGTGCGGCCGTCGCTCCTGCAGCTTCTGGGCGAGACCTGCCCGACCTGCGGGGGATCGGGGCGGGTGCTGTCTCTCAAGTCCATAGAGGGGAGGGTGGAGAGGCACTTGAGGCGCCTGAGGGCGCGTTGCCGCGAGAAGCGGATCGAGGTCTTCTTGAACCCCGAAGTGGCCTTCCATATGCTCTCAGAGAGCGCCTACCGGATAATACGACTGGAGAGGCGCTTCAAGATGGAAATAGACGTGAAGGACGACCCCAACCTCAAGAGAGACGAAGTCCTGGTGCGGTCCTCCAAGACGGGAGAGGACCTGTCCCACCTCATTAAGACATGATCGAGACCCTGCGCCGGAGCGCCCCAATAAGGTCTTGACACCGGCGTTCCCGTTTGTTACATATTTCAGGTATCATTACGCATAGGAGCAGCGCAAATGTATGCAATTATTGACGTAGGGGGCAAGCAGCTGAGAGTGAGCCCCGAAGAAGTTGTGAGAGTGCCTCTGCTCGAGGCGGACGTCGGGTCGCCGGTGACATTCGACCGCGTGTTCGCGCTGAGGACGGACGGCGAGGTCAAGATAGGGACGCCCACGGTGAAGGGCGCCAGGGTGACCGCGGAGGTTCTCTCCCACGGCAAAGCTGACAAGGTGATCGTATATAAGTACAAGCGGCGCAAGTTCTACCGGAGGAAGAGGGGTCACAGGCAGCCCTACACGGAAGTCAAGATCTCCGATATCGCCGCGTAGGGAGGACGGCACATAATGGCTCATAAGAAAGGCGTCGGAAGCTCAAGAAACGGGCGCGACAGCAACGCGCAGAGGCTCGGTGTGAAGATTTACGCGGGCCAGAGCGTAACCACCGGCAGCATTATCGTCAGGCAGCGCGGGACGCGTTTCATCCCCGGCGAGAACGTCGGCCTGGGCAGGGACGACACGCTGTTTGCGCTTATCGACGGTAAAGTCACCTTCGAGAGACAGGGACGTCATAAGAAGAGGGTTAGTGTCTACGCCTAACGGGTTTGAATCCGGCTTCAGCTGACAGGCCTCGAACCCGTATCCCCACCTCTATGTTTGAGTAATCTGCATTATCCTGCCAAGGGGGTGACGAGTTTTGAAGATCAAGTATCTGGGCCATTCTGCGTTCGTTTTGACCTCGGATGACGGCAGCAAAGTCCTCATGGACCCATACGAAAGCGGAAGCTATGACGGGGCCGTGGGGTACAAGCCCATCACCGAGAAGGTGGACGTCGTCACGGCGAGCCACGAGCACGAGGACCACTTCTGCACAGACGGACTTCCCGATGGCTACGAAGTCGTCAAGACCCCAGGCAAGCACGATGTCGCGGGGTTTTCCATTACCGGCGTCAAGACGTATCACGACACTTCGGGAGGTAAGGAGCGGGGCCGCAACATCATCTTCACCGTGGAGATGGACGGCGTGCGCGTGTGCCATCTCGGCGACCTCGGACATACCCTCTCGGCGGAGGACGCGGCCGCGGTGGGCAGGGTGGACGTGCTTCTGGTCCCGGTAGGCGGCTACTTCACTATAGGGCCGAAGGAGGCCCTGGAAGTGATCAGGACGCTGGACCCGGCCATAACGATCCCCATGCATTATAAGACCGAAGTGCTGGGCTTCCCCATAGCGCCGGTCGAGGATTTCCTGTCGCTTGCGGGCGACCACGACAGGGCGGACACCTATGAAATAGAGCTCACCAAAGACGACATGGGCTCGAGGAGGATACAGGTGCTCGAGCACGAGCTCTGAAGCACCCCGGGAGTCTCAGGAGGTTTCTTGGTATGAGAGAGGTGAATGTCAAAGACATCAGCGACGCGTTGCGGGACATGGCGATAGAGTCCAACTGCGTCTTGGGTGACCACGAGATCGAGTACTTCAAGAAGATGGCCGCGATGGAGACGTCTCCCACGGGCAAAGAGATCTTCGACATGATGCTCGAGAACGCGCGCATCTCGCGCGAGGAGATGATTCCGATATGCCAGGATACCGGCATGACGGTGGTGTTCCTGGAGATCGGCCAGGACGTGCACCTCGTGGGGGGGGACCTGGAGGAAGCGGTCAACGACGGCGTCAGGAGGGGCTATGAAGAGGGCTATCTCAGGAAGTCCATTCTCGCCGACTCCATAAAGAGGGTCAACACCGGGGACAACACGCCGGCTTTCATCCATACCAGAATCGTGCCGGGCGAGAAGGTGAAGATCGTAATAGCCCCCAAGGGCGGCGGAAGCGAGAACATGAGCCGCTTCAGGGCCCTGAAGCCGGCCGAGGGCATCGAAGGAGTAAAGGACTTCGTGGTCCAGGCGGTATCCGAGGCGGGCGGCAATCCGTGTCCGCCGGTCGTAGTCGGAGTGGGCCTGGGGGGACCCTTCGAGAAAGTGGCCCTGCGCGCGAAGCAAGCTCTTCTCATTCCGCTCGGCCAGAGGAATCCCGACCCGTTTTACGCCGAGGTTGAGGAGGAGCTCCTCGAGCGCATAAACTCGACCGGCGTCGGGCCGCAGGGGCTGGGGGGAAGAATAACGGCGCTTGACGTTCACATAGTGCAGGGCCCGTGCCATATAGCGACACTGCCGGTTGCGGTCAACCTGAACTGCCATGCGACGCGGCACGGCGAGCGCGTCATTTAGATAACCCGGAGGAACAGGATGTCGGAGGCAAAGAAAATCACAACCCCTCTCACCGACGATGTCATAAAGGGCCTCAAGATCGGCGAGAAGGTCAGCATAACGGGAGTCATCTATTCGGCCAGAGACGCCGCGCATAAGCGGCTCGTGGAACTCATAGAGAAAGGCGAGGAACTGCCTTTCGACCTCAAGGGCGCGGTGATTTATTTCGTGGGGCCAGCGCCCGCCAAGCCGGGCTACGCCGTGGGATCGGCCGGCCCGACGACATCTTACCGCATGGACCCGTATTCGCCGATGCTCATCGAGCACGGGCTCAAGGGCATGATAGGCAAGGGCGGGCGGTCGGACGCGGTTAAAGAGTCGATGGTGAAGCATGTCGCCGTTTACCTGGCCGCCATCGGCGGCGCCGGCGCGCTGATGTCCAAGTCCATCAAGAAGGCCGAAGTCATAGCGTATCCCGAGTTGGGGGCCGAGGCGGTCAGAAGAATGGAAGTCGAGGACTTCCCGGCGATAGTGGCGATCGACGCTCAGGGCAACGACCTGTATTTAAAAGGGAGAGAGGAATTCGAGATCGGTGGATGATAAGGGGATAATAGGAGTCATCCCGGCCCGGTACGGTTCCACGCGCTTCCCCGGAAAACCCCTCGCTCTCATTGCCGGCAGGCCCATGGTACAGCACGTATACGAACGGGCCCGGCACGCCCGTCTCCTCTCTGAAGTCATTGTCGCAACGGACGACGACAGGATAAGACAGGCCGTCGAGAATTTCGGCGGCCGCGCCGTAATGACCTCCCAGGCGCATTCGAGCGGAACCGACAGGGTCGCCGAGATAGCGCGCGGCATCCAGGCGCCCGGTTACGTGAATATCCAGGGCGACGAGCCGCTCATCGATCCCGCCTTCATAGACATATGCGCCGGTCTGATCGCGGACGGAGACCAGATGAGTACGCTGGTCTCGCGGATCGAAACGAGAGGCGATCTCCTGGACCAGAACGTGGTAAAGGTCGTGATAGACCGGGATGGCTACGCAGTCTATTTCTCAAGGCACGCAATCCCGTTTCCGCGCAAGTACCTGGAGAAGGGCGTGGACGTGGACCTGGAGGACTCGACCTATCTCCGGCACGTCGGAGTCTACGGCTACAGGAGGGAAGCCCTCATCTCGATGGCCGATGCCGGCAAATGCGAGATGGAGGACCTCGAGTCGCTTGAGCAGCTCCGGGCGCTTCACCTGGGCATCAAGATTAAGGTCGGCTTCGTCGGGGGCGCGAGCCCCTGCGTGGACGTGCCTCTGGATATCGAGAGAATCGAGCAGGCGATGAACACTGGAAAGGCAGAGAAATGACAAAGTATATCTTCGTCACCGGCGGTGTTGTGTCATCACTCGGCAAAGGCATTGCTGCGGCTTCTCTCGGCATGCTGCTCAAGAGACGCGGGCTCAGTGTCTCTCTGCAGAAATTCGACCCCTACCTTAACGTGGACCCGGGTACCATGAGCCCTTTCCAGCACGGCGAGGTCTTCGTCACCGACGACGGAGCCGAGACCGACCTCGACCTGGGCCATTATGAGCGCTTTCTCGACGAGAGCCTGACGAGCGACCACAACGTCACGGCGGGGCAGGTCTATGACGCCATAATCCAGCGCGAGAGGCGCGGCGATTATCTGGGAAAAACCGTGCAGGTAATCCCGCATGTGACCGACGAGATTAAGTCGCGCATCGTGAGGGTCGGGGCGGGCAGGGGAGTGGACGTCTGCATCACCGAGATAGGCGGCACCGTGGGAGACATAGAGAGCCTGCCGTTCCTGGAGGCCATCAGGCAGATGCGCCTCGAGCTCGGGGCGAATAATACAATGTTCGTGCATCTCACGCTGGTTCCCTTCATCGGGGCGGCCAGGGAGCTCAAGACCAAGCCGACGCAGCACAGCGTGCGCGCCCTGCGCGAGATCGGCATCCAGCCCGACATACTGCTCTGCCGCACCGAGAAGCCCATTGGAGATGAAGCGCGGACCAAGATCGCCCTGTTCTGCAACGTGAGCCATGACGCGGTGATAGAGGCAAGGGACGTGGAGTCGGTGTACGAGGTACCGCTGGCTCTTCACGCCAACAGGCTTGATGAACTGGTGGTCAACGGTCTGAACTTAAGCTGCACCGTGCCCGATCTCGAGGACTGGGAAGGTATGATCGAGAGAATAAAGCACCCCGGGGGCAGCGTCAGCATCGGCATGGTGGGGAAGTACGTGGACCTGCAGGATGCCTATAAGAGCATAAACGAGTCCCTGGTTCACGGCGGGATCGCAAGCGACGTCAGGGTCAAGACCGAGTGGGTGGACTCGAGCAGGGTCAGGCGCGAAACGGCGGACAGCCTGCTGGGCAAATACGACGGCATACTAGTCCCCGGCGGGTTCGGCGAACGCGGCACGAGCGGCAAGTTCGAGGCCGTGAGGTACGCGCGCGAGAACCGTGTCCCGTTCTTCGGGATCTGCCTGGGAATGCAGTGCGCCGTCATCGAGTTCGCGCGCAACGTGTGCGGTTTCGAGGGGGCGAATTCGTCCGAATTCGACCCGAGTACGCCGTACCCGGTGATAGACCTCATGCCGGAGCAGCGCGCGGTATCGAACATGGGAGGCAGCATGCGGCTGGGGGCGTATAAGTGCAAACTCAAACCGGAGACGGCGGCTCACATGGCATACGGCGGACCGGAAGTCTCGGAGAGGCACCGGCACCGCTACGAGTTCAACAACATGTTCCGCGAGTCCATTGAGAACGCCGGTATGATCGTGAGCGGCACCTCGCCCGACGCGAGCCTCGTCGAGATAGTGGAGATCGCCGACCATCCGTGGTTCGTGGGCTGCCAGTTCCATCCCGAGCTCAGGTCTCGCCCGCGCAACGTGCATCCCCTGTTCAGGGAGTTCGTGGCGGCGGCCAAGGGCTATCGCATGAGGACCAGGACTTATGCGGGCGGGGAGGTGTCTTCGTGACGGTGAAGAAAGTGCGCGTGGGAGACTTCGAGATAGGCGGAGGCGCGCTCACGATTATCGGAGGGCCCTGCGTTATAGAGAGCGAGGATGTATGCTTCGAGGTGGCCGGTGAGATGAAGGACCTCTGCTCGAAGCATGGCATGAACTACGTGTTCAAGTCGTCATTCGAGAAGGACAACCGCTCGAAGGCGACATCGTATGTCGGACCGGGACTCGAGCGCGGGCTTGAGATCCTGGCGGCGGTCAGGGAGAAGACGGGAGTACCCGTTCTCTCGGACGTGCATTGCCGCGTGCAGGTCAAAGCGGCGGCCGAGGTGCTGGACATAATCCAGATCCCGGCCTATCTGAGCCAGCAGACGGAGCTGGCCCTCGCGGTCGGCAGAACCGGCAAGCCCGTCAACGTCAAGAAGGGACAGTTCGTCGCTCCCGAAGACATGAGCGGGGTGGTCTCGAAGATAAGGGAGACCGGTAACGAACAGGTGATACTCACCGAGCGCGGCAGCTGCTTCGGCTACAGGAGGCTGGTGGTCGACATGCGATCGCTTCCCATTATGCGGTCACTCGGCTGCCCCGTCATCTTCGACGTCACGCATGCAATACGCATTTACGGCTATCCCAGCTCGGACCCCAGGGGAGGCGAGCCCGAGTATGTACCATATCTGGCGCGGGCGGGTACGGCATGCGGGGTGGACGGGCTCTTCCTGGAGACCCACCCCTGTCCGTCGGATGCCAAATGCGACGCGGTCAGCATGTATCCGCTGGCAGACATGGACGGGCTGCTTCGCCAGATCGCGGACATCGACAGGGTCGTGAGATCTTGAGACCAGGTTCCCCATGAGAGACAGGGAGGCAGGCTTGGCCATAAAGCTCTTCGGCATGGACGTTGACGGCGTGCTCACCGACGGCGGGATCTACTACGGCGAGCCCGCCCTGGAACTCAAGCGTTTCGACGCCCAGGACGGCATGGGAGTCACGCTTCTCAGGATGGCGGGAATAGTCCCGTGTATTATCACGGCTCGCGGCTGCGAAGCCGTAAAGCGGCGCGCCGACGAGCTGGGCATAGAGGAAGTCCACCAGAAAGTAACGGACAAGATCGGCTGCCTTATGGATATACTCGAGAGGCGCGGCGCGGGGCTTGACGAGACGGCCTATGTGGGCGATGATCTTTCTGATCTCTGCGTCATGGTAAGAGTCGGTCTCCCGATAGCGGTGGCCAACGCGCGCGGGGAAATCAAACAGGTGGCCAGACACGTTACCCGCGCGGGCGGCGGCCGCGGAGGGTTGAGGGAGGCCTGCGAATACGTGCTGAAAGAGGCGGGATTGCTTGACGGGCTGGCTGCCCGCTTCCGTGAGGGGGAAGCACGGGCGAGGGAAATGTGAAAGACAAATCGAGGCAAAAGGCCCCTTCGAGAATAGAGGCCGACATGGACGTCCTTGAGACGGCCAGGGCGGTCATCAGAATAGAAGCCGACGGCGTCGCGCGGCTGGAGGAGAGGCTGGGCGATGACTTCAGGCGCGCCGTGGAGACCATGGTGGAATGCGTGGAGGCCGGCGGCAAGATAATCGTCACCGGCGTGGGCAAGAGCGGCATTATCGCGAAGAAGATCGCGGCCACCATGAACAGCACGGGGACTACGGCCTTCTTCATGCACCCGGTGGAAGCCGTGCACGGCGACCTGGGAATGGTGAACTCGGGCGACGTGGTCGTCGCCATATCCAAGAGCGGCAAGAGCGAGGAGCTCGCCGCCCTGCTTCCCACTTTCAAGAGGCTGGGAACAGCCATTATCGCCCTCACCGGAGACCTCGAGTCCGACCTGGCGCGCGAGAGCGCCGTCGCGCTCGACGTCGGCGTGGACGCCGAAGCCTGCCCCTTCGACCTGGTTCCCACTGCGTCGACTTCCTGCGCGCTGGCCATGGGCGACGCTCTTGCCGTCGCGATTTTCGTGCGCCGCGGCCTCAGGGCCGAGCACTTCGCCTTCCACCATCCGGGCGGGTCCCTGGGGAAGCGGCTGCTCCTTACGGTGGGCGACATCATGCACGTCGGGGAGGAGGTCCCGCTGGTCGGGGAAAACGCCACCATGAGGGAGGCGCTTGTCGAGATCATCGAGAAGCGGCTGGGAGTGACGGGCGTCACCGGCGACGACGGGAAGCTGGTCGGCATCATCACGGACGGTGACATCAAGCGCATCCTTATGGGCAATCCCGACGTCAAGGATATCCGCGACATTGAGGTGGGTAGCGTGATGACAAGGAACCCGCGCACAATAGGCGCCGGAGAGCTGGTCGCGAAGGCCATCCAGACCATGGAGGCCGATGCCGGCCGCCTCATTACCAGCCTGATGATAGTCGACAGCGACGGCCGGCCGACCGGCATTGTCCACATGCACGACTGCCTCAGAACGGGCATCGCCTGATTCTGGCATACGATTTGCTTGACATGAAGGGCTCGTTCGCCTAACATCGAAACGGGAACTGCATGAGGCAGGTCATGTAAGTTAATGATGTTTAAGAGAATACGGCGTTTCATTTCATTTGTCTTCGTAAAGTTCCTCATGCTGATGGCTCAGGTGATGCCCCGGGGCATGGGCATCGCGCTGTTCGGAAGCCTGGGAGCGCTGGCTTATTACCTCCTGCCCAGGTCCAGAAGAGTGGCCTGGACCAATCTGAAGCTGGTTTTCAAGAACGACCTGCCCGACGCCGAGATTGACCGGATAGCGCGCGCGTCCTTCGCAAGCATGGGCAAGTTCGCTTTCGACGTCGCGAGGCTCCCCGTGCAGACGGAGAAGAGCATATCGAAGATCGTCAGGGTGACGGGCAAGAGCCATTTCGAGAGGGCCCTGGCGAGGGGCAACGGGGTCATAGCGCTGACCGGCCATATCGGCAACTGGGAACTAATGGGAGCCTATTTCGCTCTAATGGGTTATCCGATCAACGTGGTGGCGACCACGTTGAGGGACAACAAGCTTAACGATATCATAAACGTCATACGCGAGGGCTCGGGGATGAGAGTGCTGGAGAGGAGAAAGGGGACCATGGGCGCCATGCGTTCGCTCAAGCGCGGAGAGGTGCTCGGGGTACTGATCGACCAGGATACCTCGGTTCAGAGCGTCGAGGTCGAGTTCATGGGCGTGCCGGCCAAGACGGCCGTGGGGCCCGTGAGGCTCTCGGCCAAGACCGGCGCGGCCATACTTCCCGCCGCCATGCTTATGACGGACGACGGCAAGTACCATGTTGAGATAAGGGAACCCCTTTGTATAGTGGGGAAACCCGGAACGCTTCCCGAGGACGTCAGGAAGTGCTCGAACGCCGTGGAGGAGTTCATACGCAAACAGCCCGACCAGTGGGTATGGATGCATAAGAGATGGAAATCGGTTCAACCAGACCTCTATCGTTAGCGCTGCTGGCCGCTCTTCTAATAGCCTGCGGCTGCGGCCGGGAAGAGCCCGGCGCCAGGGCTGTCGAGCGGGACAAGCCGCTCCCGGACCAGGTCATAACGGACTTCCGCCTTACCGAGACGGCGTCCGGCAAGAAGGAGTGGAATATGTCGGCCAGGAGAGCTTACATTTACGATAGCAGGGGGCTCATAGAGACCGAGGGCATGGAAGTCGGCTTCTATGACGAAGAGGGGGAGATCAAGTCAACCCTGGTCGCCGACAGGGGGGTCATAAACCGGGGAACCGACGACATGGAAGCCAGGGGACACGTGACCGTGACGAGCAACTCCGGCGTGACGCTTCATACCGAGACGCTTAACTGGATAAGCAAGACGCGCCGGATAGTATCCGACGATTCGGTCAGAGTGGTGAGGGGCGGCGACGTCCTTACGGGCGTCGGTTTCAGGGGCGAGCCCGACCTGGGGTCTTTCGAGATCCTCAGGGACATGAAGGCGACCATTCGCGCCCAGGAAGAAGAGCAGCCGGGAGGGACCGTTGATTAGCGGGCTGAGGACCGAGAATCTGGTCAAATACTACAGGGGCCGCAAGGTGGTTGACGGCGTGTCGCTCGATGTCAAGAGAGGTGAGATTGTCGGGCTGCTCGGCCAGAACGGGGCGGGCAAGACAACCACGTTTTACATGATAATGGGGCTGGTGAGGCCGGATGGCGGCCGGATTGTGCTGGACGAGAGGGACGTGACCGAGCTTCCCATGTACCGGCGGGCCAGGAGGGGCATAGGCTACCTGAGCCAGGAGCCCTCGGTTTTCCGCAAATTAAACGTTGAAGACAATGTAAAGGCCATCCTCGAAACGCTCGATATAGATAGAGAGGAAAAGGAGGAGAGACTGGAGAGCCTGCTCGGCGAGCTGGGCGTTTCACACCTGCGGCGCTCCATGGCCTACACGCTGTCGGGTGGGGAGCGGCGGAGGGTGGAGATTGCCAGGGCCCTTGTCACCAACCCGAGCTTCATGCTCCTTGATGAGCCGTTCTCCGGCATAGATCCCATAGCCGTGAGCGATATCCAGACCATCATAACAAAACTGAGGACCAGGGACCTGGGCCTTCTTATAACAGACCACAATGTGAGAGAGACTCTGTCCATCACCGACAGGTCGTACATCATGGCCGACGGCAAGATACTGGTGGCGGGCAGGCCGGACGAACTCGCGAGCAACGCCGTTGCGAGGCAAGTGTACCTGGGCGAGAGTTTCTCGCTCCGTTAGGCGTGTTCCGGGGGTAGCAGCAAATGGACATGAGACATGAGATGAGGCCGGAGCTCCAGCAGAGGCTGGTGATGACGCCCAAGCTCCAGCAGGCGATCAAGCTTCTGCAGATGCCGGCGCTCGAACTTCAGCAGAAGCTCAAGCATGAGCTGCTGCACAACCCTATGCTCGAGGACGTCGAAGAGCCCGAAGATGAAGAGGCGCAGGAGGTCGAGGCCCGGTCGGCCGAGGACGAAGGCGAATTCAAGGCCGGGGAAGACGAGATCGACTGGGACAGGTACCTCAGGGACGGTTTCGAGATGGGGGGACAGGAGATCGGCGAGCGCGAGGAGTCGGATGACTTCTACGAGCGCGTGCCTGTGGTCCGCTCCAGCCTCGAAGATCACCTGATCGGCCAGCTCAGGATGTCCGTGGCTTCACCTGAGGAGCTGAAGGTCGGCGAGTTCATAATCGGCAGCCTGGACAGCAACGGATTCCTCACATGCTCGCCCGAGGAGATAGTGGGTTTCACGAGCGCCGACCTCAAACAGGTCGAAGACGTGCTCGCCGTGATCAAGACCTTCGACCCGCCCGGCGTGGGCGCCTCGGACCTCAGGGAGTCGCTGCTCATACAGCTCGACCAGCAGGGGCTCTCGGATAGCCTGGCGGCCCGGCTGGTGCGCGAACACCTGGACGACCTTCTGGAGAAGCGGTACCGCGAGATCGCGCGGAGTCTCAAGAAGACGGTGAAGGAAATACAGGTGGCGGCGGACGTGGTGGCAGGCCTGGATCCCCGGCCAGGCGCCAGGTATTCGGCGGAAGAGCCCAGGTACATAGTGCCGGATCTCATCGTCGACAAGGTTGAAGACGGCTATGTTGTGCAGCTCAATGACAGGAATATACCGCGCCTCCGCGTTTCGCGCGCTTACAGGGACATCCTCTCGGGGGCCAGGAAGAAGAACAAGACAGAAGAAGACTACGTCAAGAAGAAGCTGGACTCGGCCCGCTGGCTAATAAAGACAATAGACCAGAGAAGGCGGACCATGGTCAGGGTGATGGAGGCCATCCTCGACGCCCAGAGGAGTTTCTTCGACAAGGGAGTCGAGCACATAAAGCCCCTCACTCTTCAGCAGATCGCCAACGTCGTGGAGATGCACGAGTCGACCGTCAGCAGAGTCACCAACGGCAAATATGTCCAGACGCCGCGCGGGGTTTATGAACTCAAGTACTTCTTCTCGCCCGGACTCAAGACCGACAACGGCGAGGACGCCTCTTCGAAGAGAATCAAGGCGAGAATCCAGGAAATGGTCGAGACCGAAGACAGAAAGAAACCGCTCAGCGACCAGGACATCGCGGCCAGGCTCAAGGAGGACGGTTTCAGCGTGGCCCGCCGCACCGTCGCCAAGTACCGCGACCAGCTCGGCATCTTGAGAGCCAGGATGCGGAAGGAATACTGATAGCAGATTCGGGAGGGGAATTGGCAGGGCGTATTCCCGATTGGCTCAAGACCAAACTGCCGGACCTGACGGCGCTTGCGCCCATACACCGCAGCGTGACGGCCGCCGGGCTCCACGCCATCTGCTTCGAGGCGAGATGCCCCAACAAGGAGCATTGCTTCAGCGTGGGCTCGGTGAGTTTTCTTCTTCTCGGAAAGAACTGCACCAGGCGCTGCAGGTTCTGTAACGTCTCGAGCGAGCCCCCCGACGAGTTGAACCCGTCGGAGCCGCTTCGTCTCAAGGAGGCCTGCGCCGCGCTCGGGATGAAATACGTCGTGCTGACCTCGGTGACGAGAGACGACCTGGCGGACGGCGGGGCAGCCCATTTCGCGGATTGCGTCAGGGCGATAAAGGAGCTGGACGGAGCGCCCGTTGTGGAGACGCTTGTTCCCGACTTCAGGGGGGCGCGCGGACCGGTCGAGACGGTCGCCGCATCGGGAGCGGAGGTCTTCGCTCACAATATCGAAACGGTTGAGAGGCTCTTTCCCTATATCCGGGACGGGGCGGACTATAGTCGTTCTCTGGAAATACTGCATGTGGTGGCAAGCGGGTTCCCGGACGTGATGGTGAAGTCGGGGCTCATGGTGGGCCTTGGCGAGACCGTCGAGGAGGTGAGAAGCACGCTGGGGGACCTGAGGGACGCCGGATGCAATATAGTGACCATAGGGCAATACATGCGGCCCTCCAGAAAACACCATCCCGTGGACAGGTACTACGCCCCGGATGAGTTTGAGGAGCTCAGACGCCATGGGGAGGGACTCGGGCTGGTCGCCGTGGCCGGTCCGAGGGTCAGGAGTTCTTACCTCGCAGGCGAGGCCTATATAGATGCGAATCTGAGGAGGCAGCGATGCGCATAGAAATCACCTCGAAGTCATTTGAGATAACCGATAATGTCAGGGAGTACGTCGAAGAGAGACTCAACAAGCTCACGCGGTACTTCGACAAGTTAATTGAATGCCATGTCATACTCAAAGTCGAGCGCTTCATATATGACTTCGAAATCACGCTGCACGGCAACGGCTTCGACCTCTTCGCCGAAGCCCGCGCCGAGGACCTCTTCGCCGCTTTTGACGCGGCGGCAGGCAAGATGGAACGGCAGGTGCGGAAGCACAAGGACAAAGTGAGAAAACGGAAAGGCCGGAAGCCCGAAGTCCAGGTAGTGGAGGATTCCGGGGACGAAGATCTCGACGAAATGGTCGAGGAGTACGAAGAGCCCACGAAATGAAACAGGTGCTGCTGTCGCGGCTTTACGGCGACCTCAAGGACAGGCTCAAGCTTACCCGTGTGAACGAGTCGGTGAGCCTCGGCATAACCATCTCGAGCCCCGACATCGGCAGGCCGGGGCTTATGCTCGCGGGCTTCGGTGAGGGATTCCCGTCGGAGCGCATACAGGTATTCGGTGAGACGGAAGTGCTCTACCTGGAGCGCCTCGACGACGCCGAGAGGCTGCAGGCGCTCGAGAGGCTGCTGGGAGAGCAGGTGCCGTGCGTGATGATAACCGACGGCCGCCGGTTGCCGGATCCGCTCGTCGAGAGAGCCACGCGGGGGCGCGCCCCGCTGCTCTCGACCCCGCTCTCGGCCACGGAGACCGTCCAGTGCCTCTACTCCTACCTGCTGGGAAAGCTGGCCCCCGAAACGGCGATGCACGGCACCATGGTCGACGTCTACGGCGTGGGGATATTGCTGACCGGGAGGAGCGGCATAGGCAAGAGCGAGTGCGCGCTCGACCTTGTCGAGCGGGGACACAGGCTGGTCGCCGACGACCTCATCCGGGTGGTAGCCATGCCGCCCGGCATTCTGATAGCGAGAAGCGCCGAACCCCTGCAGAACTTCGTTGAGGTGAGGGGCGTGGGCCCCATAGATATAGGGAGCATTTTCGGCATACGGGCCCTGAGGAGACAGAAGCGCATAGAGGTCAATGTGGAGCTCACCGACTGGGAGCAAGGGGTACACGCGGACAGGACCGGTCTCGAAGAGCGCGAAACCGAGATCCTGGGCGTGCGGGTACCCGCCCTGTCCGTGCCGCTTGTCGCCGGCAAGAACATCGGGGTAATAGTCGAGGTCGTCGCCCTGAACCACATCCTCAAGGCCTACGGTTACAACGCGGCGCAGGTCCTCAACCAGAACCTCATAGACCGCATGAAGAGGGACGGCAAGCGCGGCTTCGAATACAGGGACATGGAGTAAGGGGCCTCAACACCCTGCTTGACTACCGCCGCCGGGTGCAATACCTTTGAATAACCATGGTTCAGCAAAAAGTCCTAGTGTCAAATGTAAAGGGTCTTCATCTCAGCGCGGCGGCCGAGGTGGTTAAGGCCGCATCCGGCTTCAAATGCAATGTCTGGCTCTTGAAGGACGGGGTGCAGGCCGACGCCAAGAGCATCATGGGGATAATAACGCTGGCGGCCTCCATGGGGTCGGAAGTCACTGTTAAAGCGGACGGGGCGGATGAAGAGGACGCGGTGAGGGCTGTGGTGGCGCTCTTCAACGCCAAGTTCAATGAGGAGGCATAAGGGCTTTGACGGATAAGCCGGAAGTCGTGGTAAACGGGATCGCAGCCTCGCCCGGCATAGCAATGGGCCGGGTTATGGTGGTGACGCGCCGCGACATCAATGTCCCGTTCAGGCATCTAGATACCGGCGAGGCCGCGCAAGAGAAGAAGCGCCTCGAGGAGGCCATGAGCCGCGCCCGGGAGCAGCTCATGGAGACCCGGGACAAGGTGGCCAGGGATATGGGCGAGTCCTATTCCAAGATCTTCGATGCCCACGTGATGATCCTCGAAGACAAGGGCTCGCTGGACCAGGTGATGGAGAAAATAGACGGCGGCTACAACGCCGAATTCGCCTTCAACGCCGTCTTTTCCAAGCACGAGAGGCTGCTGTGGGAGAAGGGCGACACCTATATCAAGGACAGGGCCGGTGATATCCGGGACGTGAGGCGTAGGGTGCTGTCCAATCTGCTGGGGGCGCGGCCGGCGCGGGGCGACCTCTCCAAGATAGACGAGCAGGCGATCGTGATCGCCCATGATCTCTCGCCCGCGGACACAGCGCAGATGCGCCGCGAGAAGGTGCTGGGGTTCGCAACCGACATCGGCGGGCGGACCTCGCATACCGCCATCATGGCGAGGTCGCTGGAGATACCGGCGGTGGTTGGTCTCAACGATGTCACCACCAAGACGACCGACGGCGACTTCGTCATCCTGGACGGCAACCGCGGCCGGCTTATCGTATCTCCCGGCGCCGAGACCATGGCCAGGTACGCCGAGGAGATCGAGCGCTATAAGCGCTTTACGCGGGGGCTCCTGAGATACAAGGACCTTCCGGCGACCACCATAGACGGGCACACGGTGACGCTGTCCGCCAACATTGAGCTGCACGACGAAGTGGAGTCGGTCCTGGAGCACGGCGCCGAAGGTATAGGTCTTTACAGGACGGAGTTCATATACATAGGGCGGGAGGGCCTTCCAACCGAGGACGAGCAGTTCCTCATTTATAAGGACGTGGCGTCGAGGCTGGCGCCGATGCCCGTCATCATCCGCACCATGGACCTGGGCGGGGACAAGTTCCTGTCGGCTTTTGAGAGCCCGAAGGAGATAAATCCCTACCTGGGCTGGCGCGGAATAAGGTTCTGCCTGGCGAGGAAGGACATATTCAAGACGCAGCTCAGGGCCATACTCAGGGCCACGCCTTTCGGCGACGTCAAGGTCATGTATCCCATGATATCCGGCCTGGACGAGCTCGTGGACGCCAACCAGGTCCTTGAGGAGGCCAAGGCCGAGCTAAGGCGGGAGGGGCATGAATTCGACAACCAGTGCGAGGTCGGGATAATGGTGGAAACGCCCGCGGCGGTGATGATCGCGCGCGATCTCGCCAGGCATGTCAGCTTCTTCAGCATCGGCTCGAATGATCTTATCCAGTACGCGCTTGCGGCCGACCGGGGCAATGAGAAGGTCGCATACCTCTACCAGCCGCTTCACCCGGCTGTGCTGAGGTTCATAGACGAGACGATAAAAGTCGGCAGGGAATCGGGAATCTGGGTCGGGCTCTGCGGCGAGATGTCCAGCGACGTCGTCTGCGCGTACGTGCTGATCGGGCTGGGCATCGACGAGCTGAGCACCAGTCCCTACGTGGTTCCCGAGATCAAGGAGAAGGTGCGTTCCATCTACTTCGCGGAAGCGGAGAAGATCGCCCGGCATGCGCTGACGCTGAGCACGGCCTCGGAGGTCGAGCAGGCGGTCCTGGAGAAGATGGAGAGAGACCTTCCCGAACTCCTGCTCTAACGCGGCTCCCGTCGGCGCCTGAGAGGTTCAATTATGCTCGAGAATGAAATAAGTCGCCTCGACAAGTCGGACATGTTGGGTACGATAGCT
The DNA here is from genome assembly GCA_050125095.1 of bacterium. Classification (GTDB taxonomy): domain Bacteria; phylum Arandabacterota; class Arandabacteria; order Arandabacterales; family JALGWA01; genus JALGWA01. The sequence goes on along the minus strand of JASFEA010000002.1, from coordinate 13,661 downwards.
TCCCTGCCCGCCCAGCTCAGGGAGGGCCTGGAGATCGGCCGTAAGGCATGGGAAGGGTTGGGGGACGTCTCGCCCGGGGAGATAGTGGTCGCCGGCATGGGGGGCTCGGCCATCGGGGCGGACGTGCTGCGCGCGTATCTTGTCGGCAGGGGGAAGCGCCCGGTATTCGTTTGCCGCGACTACGGCCTGCCGGCCTTCGTGGGTTCAAACACACTGGTCGTCGTCTCCTCCTATTCGGGCAACACTGAGGAGGCGGTGTCATGCCTGGAGGACGCAGTGGCAAGGGGCGCCCGAATGGTGTGCATCAGCACGGACGGCGCGGTGCTGGAAAGAGCCAGGGGCCTTAAGTTGCCTCATGCCGTGATTCCGCCGGGGCTTCCGCCCAGGGGGGCGCTGGGTTACTCTTTCGCCCCGCTCCTTGCGCTGGCCTCGGCCGTCGGATTCTCAGAGCATGACCCTGACGAGTACGAGGAGTGTATAGAGGTCCTGGAGCGCCTTATCGGCGTCTACTCGGCGGGCGGCGGTGACAATGAGGCCGTCCTGCTGGCGGAGAAGCTCGCGGGCCGCGTCCCTCTCATCTATACCTCCAACAGGCTTGATACGGTGGGAATAAGGTGGAAGGGCCAGCTGGCGGAGAACTCGAAGAAGCTGGCCTTCGCCAACGTCCTGCCGGAAATGAACCATAACGAGATTATGGGCTGGGAAGTTGATGACGACAGCATGGAGCCGGGCGTGATCCTCCTGAGGTGGTCCGATGACAACGCTCAGATGTCCAAGCGTTTCCGCTTCCTCGCCGAACTCGCGGGGAAGAAGGACGCCCTTCTGGGTGACTACGAGGGGGAGGGAAGGGGCCTGCTTTCGCAGATGTTCTCCTTGATTGTACTCGGCGATTATGTAAGTTTCTATCTTGCGATCCTCCGCGGAGTCGACCCCACGCCGGTCGGCACAATCGAGAAGCTGAAGGTCCGTCTGAAGGGGAGTTAGACAGGTTATGAAAGCTGTCATACCGGTTGCGGGCGAGGGCACGAGATTAAGGCCCCACACCCACACCGTTCCCAAACCGCTGCTGAAAGTCGCGGGAAAAGCCATACTCGGCCACATACTTGATGACGTCGTACATCTCGGCATAAGCGAAGTGGTGCTCATCGTCGGTTACAGGGGCAGGCATATAGTCGATTACGTGGAGGCGAACTACGATCTGAAGGTGTCTTTCGTGGAGCAGGGGGAGAGGCTGGGGCTCGGCCATGCCATCTACCTCACGAAGGACATTGTCGGAGCGGAGCCTGTGCTGGTGATGCTGGGCGACACCATATTCAAGGGCGACTTCGCGCGCATAGTCGGGGCGGGCGGCAACTACCTGGGAGTCAAGGAAGTGCCGGACCCGGAGCGCTTCGGCGTGGTGGAGGTGGACGGCGGCAGCATCGTGAACCTGGTGGAGAAGCCCGCCGAGCCGCGGTCGAATCTCGCCATCGTCGGCATTTACTGCATACAGGACGGGGCGAAGCTCTATGACGCGCTCGAGACCATCATCTCGGATGATCTCAAGACCCGGGGTGAGTACCAGCTCACCGACGCTCTGAATCTCATGATCAGGAGGGGCGTTGACCTGAAGGCATTTGAGATAGAAGGCTGGTATGACTGCGGCAAGCCCGAGACCCTGCTCGAGACGAACCGTGACCTTCTCGAGATGGCGGGCTCCAGGGTCAGCGTGCCCGGCAGCATCATAATAGACCCGGTGAACATCGGGGATGACGTAGAGATCGAATCGTCCGTGATAGGGCCCTATGTGTCCATATCCGACAGGACTGTGGTCAGGAAGTCCATAATCAGGAATTCAATACTGGGAAGCGGCGCGCTCGTGGAGGACGCGCTGCTGGATTCGTCGCTCATAGGCGACAATGCGGTGGTGAGGGGGCTCTTTAAGAAGCTGAACGTGGGAGATTCCTCCGAGATTGATTTTTCCTAATTCGTTTTTCCTGGAAGTGCAAGGGGAGGTGCAATGAAGAAGCAGAGACATCTATTCACATCCGAGTCCGTTACAGAAGGACACCCGGACAAGGTGGCAGACCAGATTTCCGACTCGATACTCGATGAGATAATGGCCCAGGACCCGAACGGCAGGGTGGCGTGCGAAACGCTGGTAACGACCGGGCTGGCTTTCATCGCCGGGGAGATTTCCACCAAATGCTACGTCGAGATCCCGCGCATAGCGCGGAACCTCATAAAGGACATCGGTTACACCAACGCCGATTACGGTTTCGACTATGAGACATGCGCGGTCCTGACCTCGATAGACGAGCAGTCGCCCGACATCGCCATGGGGGTGGACAGAGAAGGAGCGGGCGACCAGGGCATGATGTTCGGCTACGCCGCCAGGGAGACGCCCGAATTCATGCCGCTCCCGATCACGCTGGCCCACAAGATAGTGAGGGGCCTTGACACGGCCAGAAGGAATGGCGTGCTCCCCTATCTGAGGCCGGACGGCAAGTCCCAGGTGACGGTGGAATACGTCGACGGCCGGCCGGTCGGCGTCAGAACCGTGGTGGTAGCGGCGCAGCACCACCCGGATATCACCGAGAAACAGCTCAGGGATGACGTGATCGACAAGGTCATAAGCCAGGTCATACCGGGTGAAATGCTCAAGGGACAGGACACGCGGTTCTACGTCAACGAAACGGGGCGCTTCGTCGTCGGCGGCCCGCAGGGGGACTGCGGGCTCACCGGCCGCAAGATCATCGTCGACACCTACGGCGGCGTCGGCAGCCACGGCGGCGGGTGCTTCTCCGGCAAGGACCCGACCAAGGTCGACAGGAGCGGCTCTTACATGGCAAGGTACGTGGCCAAGAACATAGTCGCGGCCGGGCTGGCTGATAGATGCGAGTTACAGATTGCCTATGCGATCGGAATCGCCGAGCCGGTTTCAGTCATGGTGGACACATTTGATACGGGCCAGCTCCCGGACGAGGACATAGCCGAGATGGTTACCCGGAGCTTCGATCTTCGCCCGAGGGCGATCATCGAAACGTTGAAACTCAGGCGACCGGTCTACAGGAGGACCGCGGCCTACGGTCACTTCGGTCGCGAGGAAGAGGGCTTCACATGGGAGATCGCAGACAGGGTGGAAGACCTCAAGAAGGCGGCATGAGGAGGAATTGATGGAATACGACGTGAAAGATAAGGGGCTGGCCGCTGAGGGCAAGCTGAGAATCGAGTGGGCGGGCAGGACCATGCCCGTTCTGGCGACCATAAGGCAGAGATTCGCGGCCGAGAAGCCGCTGGAGGGCGTGCGGATAGCCGCCTGCCTTCACGTGACCACGGAGACGGCCAACCTGGCGATGGCCCTGAGGGACGGGGGGGCCGAGCTCCGGCTCTGCGCGTCCAATCCCCTCAGCACCCAGGACGACGTGGCGGCTTCGCTGGTCGCAGACGAGGGCATATCCTGTTTCGCCGTCAGGGGCGTTGACAACAAGGGCTATTACGATCACATAAGGGGCGCGCTTGATTTCTCGCCCATGATCACAATGGATGACGGGGCGGACCTGGTGTCGACGCTTCACTCCGAGATGCAGGACAAGCTGGACGGCGTTGTGGGCGGCACCGAGGAAACCACCACCGGCGTTATCCGCCTGAGGAGCATGGCGGCGGACGGCGCCCTCAAGTATCCGGTCATAGCCGTGAACGACGCGATGACCAAGCACTTCTTCGACAATCGCTACGGAACCGGCCAGAGCTCCATCGACGGCATACTCCGCGCGACCAATATGCTGCTTGCAGGGTCCAAAGTGGTCGTCGCCGGCTATGGCTGGTGCGGGCGCGGCTTTGCGGGCAAGGCGAGGGGTATGGGAGCCAGCGTGATTGTCACGGAGATAAATCCCCTGAAGGCTCTTGAGGCCAAGATGGACGGCTTCGACGTGATGCCCATGGAAGAGGCCGCGAAGATGGGAGACCTCTTCATAACCCTGACCGGTAACCGGGACGTGGTTGCGCGCAGGCACTTCGACCTGATGAAGGACGGCGCCATAGTCTGCAACTCAGGCCACTTCAATGTCGAGATCGACATAGAGGGGCTGGAAGAGATGAAGACATCCAAGAGGGAGGTCCGCAGGGAAGTCGTCGAGTACGGGCTTCCCAACGGGCGCAAAGTGTTCCTGCTGGGAGAGGGAAGGCTTATCAACCTGGCGGCAGCCGAGGGCCATCCGGCCTCGGTGATGGACATGAGCTTCGCCAACCAGGCATTGAGCGTGGAGCATATCGTCAAGTCGGGCAAGGGCCTGGGGGTCGGCGTCTATCCCGTTCCGGAGGAGATAGACCTGGAGGTGGCTCGCCTCAAGCTCGAGGCAATGGATGTCGACATAGACAAGCTTACGCCCGAGCAGGAGAAATACCTGGCCTCATGGGAGTTCGGAACCTAGCATTTGAGGGGTCAGGTCTTGAAATGCACACTGGCCGACCTCAAGCGTTTAAGGGGTCAGGTCTTGAAATGCACACTGGCCGACCTCCTGCGGATTAATCGGCATTCCACCGCTGGCTTCTTTACAACACGAAGCCTCGGCGGAACGCCTTCGCGAACGCGCCGAGGGTGTTGTGCATTTCAAGACCTGACCCCTGCTTTTTTAGTGTCTTTCGGCCCGGAATAGAAGGATGATGCCGGCGACGGCGAAGAGGACGTTGCCTATCCAGGCCGCCGGCATGGGGGCGAGCACTCCGTGGTCGCCCAGGGCCTGGCCGACGCGTATGAAACCGTAGTATACGAAGCACAGCCCCAGCCCCAGCCCCGCCCCCACTGCTATGCCACCCCGCCTGAGCCTTGCCGAGAGCGGCGCGCCCAGGAGGATCACTATTACATTGGTGAAGGGAAAGGCTATCTTCATGTGCAGCCCCACATGGTACCTGGTGGCGTCGGCGCCGCTCTCCTCTATGCGCGAGATAAGGGTTTTGAGCTCCCAGTAACTCATCTCCTCGGGGTCCTTCTGTTCCTTGCTTATGTCCCGCGGATAGTCGCTGATCCCGCCGAAGGAGTCCTCCTCGATGTAATCCTCCCGCTCGACCTCTCCTTCGCGGTCGAACCACCTCACCCAGGCTTCGGTCAGCACCCATACCGAGTCCACCCAGGTCGCCTTGCTGGCGTTGATCCTGAATACAAGGCTTTCGTCCCATTTCTCGATGACGACTTCTTTCATGACATGCCGGCGCGTATCGTACTCGGGGGCGAAGTAGAATAGGCCGTTCTTGCCGCGATAGGAGATGTTTCTTTGAATGCGGGGCTGACTGCCCCCCGTCTTCTTGATATCGCTTGTCTTGATGCGCATCACCTCCGTGTCGGTGCGCGGCATTATTATCTCCCCCACGGCAAGCGAGATGAAACTGGCGATGACCCCGACCACGATCAGGGGAAGCACCGCCCGGGACAGCCTTATACCCGACGCCTTCATGGCCGTGAGCTCGTTGTGCCTGGCCATCTGTCCAACAGTGAGCAGGGCCGATATCAGAATGGCCACCGGGACCGAGAGGATGAAGATGTGAGGTATCTGAAAAGCGTAGAATTTAATCACCGTGGGGACGGCGACGTCGTTGTCGATGAAGTCATCGACATACTCCACTACGTCGAGAGTTATGAAGATGGTGATGAAGGCGAAGAGGGCGATGAGTGTGGTCTTCGTGAACTCGCGAATGGAGTACCTGTCCAGTATCTTCACCGGCGCTCCGCCTTCCTGCCGCGCCGGAGGCCCAAGGGTATGAACGGGAGTTCCCTGCCGGCTCGAATGAAAAGCCACAGGCCCACGGCGCCGAGCACTATATTGGCGGCCCACATTGACAGCACCGGCGGCATGAGACCCCGGTCGGCCAGGTTCTCGCCGACTTTCAGAAAGGCGTAATAGACCGCGAAGAACAGAATGCTGATCATCATGCCCGCGCCGGCGCTGGCCTCCCTGGCGCGCACCCCGATGGAAACCCCTATGAACACGAATACGAGGCAGGCGAACGAAAGCGCCACTTTCTTGTGCACCTCCACCGAGAGCGACCGGAGTCGCCGCCTGTGGGAGTTTATCTGGTGCCTGACGCTGGAGAGCCTGTCCTCGGTCGATGAGATGACCGAAGTCGCCGCCTTCGATACCGTCCTCTCCCGGCTGTCGGTCTCCGAAGTCCTGGTGATGTAGAATACCTCGAGGTCCTCGGCGGCCTCGCGGATTATCTTATCCGCCTTCGCGGCCTCCTGGCCGATCTTGCCCTCGACCTTCTCCATCTCGGCCCTGAGGTCGGTGATGCTCATTTCTCTCTCGCCCCGGTGCTCCCTCTCCAGCCGGATGAGCTGCGTCCCCGCTTCGGGGATGTACATTGTGTGTTCCGTGAAGCTCAGACGGAGATATCTCTTGGGGTCTCTCTCGTCCACGTCGTGAATCTCGCCGTCGTAGAGCTTCAACACCAGCGTGTTTTCGTCGTCGGAGAAGTATATCTCGCCGCGGTCGGCCCTGATGGTCTGGGCCGGCCTGCCCTCTTCGAGCTTGGAGATTGTCACGCCCTCTATGTCACGACCTCTGGACTTGTCGACGAGTATGCTGTATCCCTTTATGTCGTTCATGAACACGCCGTCTCTGAGCTGCAGGGCCGGCTTTTTCCTGTGGATGGAGACGAGCAGATTGGCGAGCATGTGATTGGTCTCGGGGACGACGAAGTTATGCACCGGGATCATCAGGAAAGAGAGCACTGTGCCGGCGACAAGTACGGGCCGGGCGATGGCGAGGAGGCTCATGCCCCCTGTCTTCATCGCGACGACCTCATTGTCCGATGACATGCGCATGAATGATATGAGCGTGGCTATGAGGACTGCCATGGGGATGGCCATGACGATCATCCAGCCCATGCTGAGGACGAGCAGCTCGATGGATACCATTATGGGGACGCCCTTGCCTATCAGAACCTCCAGGTTCTTGTAGAGGAAGTCCAGGATCAGGATGAACATGATGATGAAGATGCCGAAGAGAAACGGCGCGATCTGCTGTCCGAGAATGTATCGGCTAAGTGTTCTCATTTTGTACAGAAGCGTCCCCCAGAGGGACATGAACAGGCCCCACGCCAAGTTACACCAGATGGACCCCGAGGGCAAGCCCATTATATACAGGCATTTACGGATGTGGGCCGCCGGGGTCCGCCTGGCATGGAACTTGCCGTAATTCAGTGCGGGAGTATATCTACTGGGGAAGTTTGCGACCATGAAAGCCCTGATAGGCATAAGCATCGTTCTGGTTCTCATTGGGACGGGCCTGGCGGTCCGGTCGCAGGAGAAGCCTGCGACGGAGCCCGCAGTGGAGCCCGGGGACAGCACGGCGGTGGGCGACGCCGAGATAATGGGCCCTCCCGTCCTGGGTGCGGAGGCCAGGCACGAAGAGAGAGAGGAAGGGGAAGCCGAGGACGCGGGGGAGGCCGAACCAGCGGATTCCGGGAGCGCGCCCGGCGCGAAGCGCGAGGAAGAGCGCGCCGGCGACGCCGACGTGACGCCTCCCGGAGGTGAGGAGGCGCCCGAGGGCGCCGGGGAGGAAGGGAAAAGGGCGGTCTCTCCCGGCGTTCCATACACCGGCCCCGAGGTACCCGAGGGCCCGCCGGCTCCCGGCGAGGCCGGGCGGGAGCGCGCAGGCGCTGAAGGCGACAGAGAGCCGGGCCCCGATGAAGCCCCGCCCCCGGCCGCTGCCCCCACCGGCGCGGCTGAGGCGCTTCCGCCGGGTGGGGAGATCATGGGCCCGCCCAGGGCCGTGAGCGAGGACCGCAGCGCCAGGTACGGGTACACTCTCACCCTCAAGTCGTACCGTCCCAAGACGCATATTCGGTTCAGGCCCCCTGAGTTCCGGGAAGATCCCGATATCGAGTACGACTTCGACGCGGCAATAGACGAAATCTGGCTCGACCACGCTTCTCGGAGAACATACGAGGCCGAGGAGCGCAGTCTCTCTGACTTCAGCGAGATCGATATCCCGATCAAGTTCCCCGACACAATAGGCCGCGTGATCGGCCAGGGCGCCAATCTCAGCGTGTCGGGAAGCGAGCAGATAACCTTCGGCGGCCAGTCGAGCTATATAGTGGACGAAAAACTCACCGAGAGGGGCTCCAAGTCCAAGTTCCCCCAGCTCGACATGAAGCAGCACCTCAAGATAGACCTCAACGGCACAGTGGGCGAGAAGATACATGTCGGCGTTCATCATGACAGCGAGGTACAGACCCCGCTCGAGAACAGGATCAAGCTGAGGTACGAGGGCTATGACGATGAGATAGTCCAGAGCGTCGAGATGGGCAATACCAACCTTTCGATTCCCGGCTCGCAATTCGTGAGCTACAGCGGCCAGCATCAGGGTCTCTTCGGGGCCAAGATGGTCGGCAAGATGGGGCCGGTGGACTTCACGGCCATCATGAGCAAGCAGGAGGGCCAGACGGCCTCGTCGCGCTTCGAGGGCGCGGCCAAGAAGGACTCCGTGGTTCTCTACGACACCGACTTCCTCAGGGACCGCTTCTTCTTCATCATCAATCCGGAAGACATCAAGCAAGGCTACACGATAGTCGACGTGCAGGTTTACCTTGACGACGGCATCGGCACCAACAACGAAGGAGAGGGCGTCATTGACGCATACCCCTTTGTGAACGCCGCGCCGCTGGACAGCCTGGAATGGGCCGAGAAGGGCTTTACGTATCCGGGCAAGTTCAGCCTTCTCGAGAGAAACCGCGACTATGCCCTCAACGACCTCACGGGGGGCCTCGACCTGACGCGCGCCCTGAGCGAAGAGCATACGCTGGCCGTTGCGTATGTGTACAGCAACGGCGAGACTACCGAGCAGGTGGGAGGGTTGGACGAGGAGAACAGGCTCATACTCAAGATGATACGCCTGCCCTACAACGACTACCAGGCGGACACCGAGTACTGGCAGCAGACCATCAGGCTGGAGAGGAAGAACGTTTATTCGCTGCGGGCGAGTTTCGTTTCCGAGCAGGGCGTGGAGGCGGAGATTTACAGGATAGAGGCGGGAACGGGGGGCGATAACCTGCAGGGCCAGTACCAGTATCGCAAGATCATGGGACTCGACCTCTATGACGAAGAAGCCAATCCGGCCACGGAGGCAAACGGGTGGGCCACTGATGACTACGTCGACCCGGGCAGGATATACGGCGACATCGGTCTTCTCGAATTCCCGGACCTCCAGCCTTTTGCCCCCGGGACTTATCCTGCCGGGACGAGGCCGGCGGACCTGGAGGATCAGAACCCCGTCATCTACAACACGCATTACAGGGAGCTCTCCCAGGATATCAAGAGCCATCAGAAGTACTACATGGTAGTCCGCTACTCCACTCCCCAGGCGACCTTCAACCTGGGCCGAATGAATATCCTCCAGGGCAGCGAGGTGGTGATGATCGACGGAAGGCGCCTCGTCAGGGGAACCGACTACGACATCTACTACGATATAGGCCAGATAAGGTTCAAGACGGAGGAGGCGGCCGATCCCAACGCCAAGATCACCATAGACTACGAATACGTTCCGCTTATCTCTTTCGCCCAGGAGTTCCTGGGGGGCCTGCAGGGGGTCTACTCCCTGGCGGACAGGTCGCATGTGGCCACGGTTTGGCTGTATCAGAGCAGGAAGTCACCCGAAGAGCGGCCGCGCCTCGGCCAGGAGCCCAGTAGCCTTCTCATGGGCGATCTCAATGCCCAGTTCGGCTGGCGGCCCTACTTGATGACATCCATGATGAATGCGCTTCCCATCGTGCGGGCCAACGAGCCGTCCAAGCTCGACATATCGGGCGAGATCGCCGCGAGCTTCCCCAATCCCAATACCAAGGACGACGTCTATGTCGATGACATGGAAGGCGTGAGCGAGACCCGGAGCTACTCCATGACCAGGGAATCGTGGGTGCCTGCGAGCCCGCCCACCAATTACGACTGGCCGGACAACAGGGGCATGTGGTGGTACCTCAAGGACCGCGAGGTTACGCAGGAGGACATATTCCCGGACGCCGAGTCGAGGCCCGGGGAGGCCTTTATCCCGGTGCTCGAGATGGACATCAAGGGCTTCAAGTACCCGGAGGGCGGTTCGGCGGACCCGGCCCAGCAGTGGAGCGGCCTCATGAGGCTCATTTCCCGCGCCGGGGCCGACTATTCCCGGCTCAAGTTCCTGGAGGTTTGGATCAGGCAGAAGTCCGGCGACGGAACGGCGACCATGAACGTCGACCTGGGATCGGTAAGCGAGGACTTCTACCGCCCCTGGCTGGCCGACGTGCTTCACACAGAGGACAAGGACAATGACGGCGAACTTCTTGATACTGAAAACACGGGGCTCGACGGCGTGTTCACCGGCACTGAAGGGGACGACCCCGACGACGACTACTTCTTTGACGACAATGTGACGGGCGCCGAGAGGTACGCCCATATCAACGGCTATGAGGAGGATCCAAGCCGGATTCCCCAGACGGAGGACCTGAGCGGTGACGGCAACCTCGATGTGACCAACACCCACTTCCGCTTTTCCTTCGACATTTCGGAGGACTCGCCCTACTTCACCAAGAGGAGCAACGACTGGTACAACTTCAGGGTGCCCCTCGAGGTCGCGGACTCGCTGGGTGGTTCGCCCAACTGGATATCCACGCGCTATATCCGCTTCTTCCTCACCAACATCGATTCCGCGGATGTCTTCCAGATGGCGTATCTGCAGGTCGTGGGCACGAGCTGGCTGGAGGAAGGCTTGAGGGACGCCGTGACAATGGAATGGGTGCCCCCGGCGGCCGGCGAGCTCTACGGCCTTGCGACCAAGAACACCACGGACGACCCCGATTACAATCCGCCTTACGACCCGGGCAAGGACCCCGACGGTTTCAGCAAGCGCGAGCAGTCTCTGGTCTTCAGGTACATCGACCTCCAGCCGGGCAATATGGGCCCGGCCTACAGAACCATGGCCTCGCCGGAGGATTATACGACCTACCAGACGCTGTCCTATTACGTCCACGGCGACCTGGCCTCGGCCGACCAGGACATATATCACTACACAAGGTTCGGGGCCGACAGCGTCAACTTCTATGAATACGCCGTCAAGGTCGAGCCGGGCTGGCAGACGGTGGAGATATCCTTCGACGATATTACCAATCTTAAGCTCGAAGACGCGGACTCCGTGACCATATACGGCGTGGAGAAAGTGCCCGTGCGCAAGGTCGCCGTGGGCGGTGGGTGGATGGCCGTTTACGGGGAGCCTTCGATCACCAGGATCGCCCGGATCACCGGCGGCGTAATGAACCTGGGCGGCGCCCCTGCGGACGGGGAGGTGTGGTTCGATGACATTCGGCTTACCGACGTCCGGCGCGAGCCGGGCTACGCGAGCAGGGTTTCGATGGGCGCGTCGTTCTCCGACGTGCTCACGCTTTCGGCCGACGTCAAGCGCACGGACACCGAGTTCACCACGAGGGGTGCCAAGCGCAAGGGAAGCGACGACACCAATGTAACCCTTTCGGCCTCAACCAAGGTCGACAGGTTTCTCCCCGACATCGGCATTTCGCTCCCCCTCAACGCCAGGTACACCAAAGCCCGCTCCGTGCCGACCCTCAAGAGCAAATCGGACATTGCGCTGGAAGAGGACCAGCGCAGGGCGGAGAGCACCACGCGGGAGAGCGAGTCGTATAGCCTGAATATCTCAAGGCCGGCCAAGTCGAGGAACCTCTTCATGAAGCTCACCATGGACCTGATGAACGTCAACGTCAGCATGAGCCGGAAGCGGGACAGGACGCCCGAGTTCGCCGACACGAATATCACGTATAACGGTAATTTCAACTACTCGCTCAGGCCGTGGTGGAAACATTCATTGACTCTGTTCAAGGGCTATGCGGTGGCCTTCATGCCTGACGTGATGGACCTCAAGGTCTACGGGTCGGTAAACGACACCAAGAAGGTCAACCTGCGCAAGGGAGTCGTCACCACGGACAAGTACACCCGGGTCATCAAGAGCGACATCAACATTGGAGTGAAGCCCCTGACGGGAAGGGCGCTTGATACGGATTACAGTTTCAAGATGACGCGCGACCTCGACACCAACAAGAATGTCGCGATACCGCAGAGCATCGGACTGGGCCAGGAGATACAGCGATCCCAGAGGTATCTGACCCGCATTACGCCTACGGTGGGCAGGTGGCTGCGCCCGACGTTCGCGTATGACGGCGACTACGCCGAGGACTCGGGACCCACCGTCAGGGAAGGGGGAGACCCGCCCGGGGTCCGAAGGGTCTCATCATCCAGCCGTGCTTCGGTGGACTTCATAGTATCCCCCGAGGGTATGTTCAAAATGCCCGCGCCGGGAGACACTGTGGGCATTTCGTGGCTCAAGCGCACCGTATCCAGGTTACCCGACATAAACATGAGCTATCTCCTGGACCGCAAGTCCAGGTACTACAAACTCACGGAACGCCCTGACCTGGCCTACCAGTTCGGGTTCACCGTCTATGTACCCGAGGAACTCAACTACTCGTTGAGTTCGACTGCCCAGAGGCGGGACGAGATAACTCGCCGCGACGGCCTCAACGTCTCAACCGACTTCCGGCCCTTCCAGGCCCTCAACGTCAGTGTCAAGTACAAGAATGACAAGACCCGGCAGGAGAGGTCGGGCGGAACGACATACAAGGAAACGAGCACCTGGCCGGACGTTTCGGCCAACGTCTCCTCGGCGTTCTACTCGGCCCTGTTCGGGGGGGCGCTGACCAACTCGTCCCTCAACTTCGGTTACAAGACCACCACCAATCTGGATGGTGAGAACGAGTCCAGTATCACCAGGGAGGATAACACCACCGACTTCGTTCCCCTCGTGGGCTGGGACGCCACCTGGAAGAACGGGGTGAGGACCACTTTCAACATCAGGCACTCCAGTGGGGAGTCCAACACCTTCCTGGCGGCGGCCAGCCGCAAGACGACCAAGACCACTTCGGTCAATATATCGGTGAAGCACTCGTTCAGCGCACCGCAGGGAATCTCATTCGCGGGCCGTACCTTGAGGTTCAAGAGCAATCTTTCGCTGTCGATGGACGTCACATATGAGACCAAGCTCAACCGGACGCCGGAAGCCAACATAACCGATCTCCACACATCCAGATTCAGCCTCATCCCCAAGCTCTCCTACTCCTTCTCCAAGAGCATTACGGGATCCGCCAATGCCCGTTTCGAGCAGATCTCGAACAAGAAGCTCAATGAGACCCGCAGGACAATAGGCGTCAACGTCTCTGTACTCATTAAGTTCTAGGATTTCGCTTGCATTCTATTAGAACCTGTTGTAAGTTTGACATGAGTGGGCCACGCCCACTCTTAGAGTATGTACGGCCAGGGTAAGTCTATGAACCGTGCGGATTTACAGGATAATGTTAGCGCGGCGATTCTGCCTGTTCTGGAGGCGATTGGCTACGACCTGGTCGAGACCAGGCTTGTGGTTTCGCACGGCAGGCGGACCTTAAGGGTTTTCATATACAAGCCCGGGGGCGTGAACGTGGGCGATTGCGCCGCCGCCAGCCGGGCCATAAGCGGCGTCCTGGACGAGAGCGACCTCTTCAAGGGGAGGTATTTCCTGGAGGTCTCGTCCCCCGGCGCGGAGAGGCCCCTGAGAAGCCGTGAGGACTTCGTGAGGTTCTCCGGGCGCAAGGCGCGCATAAAGGTAAGA
>JASFEA010000001.1:0-69730 GCA_050125095.1 bacterium | reverse complement strand
ATCAGCCGGTCGGCGTCCTCGGGGCTCGCTATGAAAGCCGGCGTAGCCGCAAGCGCGCGGGACCCTTTCTCCCAGCCGATCACGAGTTCGACCTCTCCGTCGGCGAGCAGCTTCCTTACCTTTTCCCGCAGTTCATTCACCACTTCTACGCTCCCTTTACCAGCCGCCTGGCCGGCCCTACTTTCTTTATGTCATTCGTGACCTTGGTCATCACCTGGGCGAACCGCTCTCCCTCCCCGGCCGAGATCCATGAGAATTGGACTCTCTCGGGCTCAATGCCTACGAGCTCCAGAAGGGGCTTCAGAACGGCGAATCTCCTGCGCGCCACGTAATTGCCCGACAGATAATGGCAGTCGCCGGGGTGGCAACCCGACACGAGCACGCCGTCGAACCCGCTCTGCAGGCCCTTCATTATGAACAGGGGATCGACCCTGCCCGAACAGGGTATGCGCACCACGCGTATGTTCGGAGGATATTGAATCCTGGACACTCCTGCGAGATCCGCGCCGGCATACGAACACCAGTTGCACAGTATGGCCAATATCCTGGGCTGCCAGTCCTTCATCTAGTCCGCACCTCCCTCGGTGGCCACCATCTCCAGAGAGTCGAATGCCGAGAACAGCTGCTCATTGCTGAATCCAAGCAGGTCGAGCGCTCCGCACCTGCAGGAGGCGACGCAGGCCCCGCACCCCTTGCAGAGGGCCTCGTTGACCACGGCCACCTCCTTCTCGGGATCGACCTCGATCGCGGAATACGCGCAGATGGACTCGCAATAGCCGCAACCCGAGCACCTGCTCTCATTCACTCTTGATATGGTGCCCTCCGCGAGGATCGATTTCTTGTTCAGGAAGGTCAACGCCCGGCTCGCGGCGGCCTTGGCCTGGGCCAGCGACTCGTCCATGTCCTTGGGGCCATGCGCGAGCCCGCATACGAACACGCCGTCCGTCGCGAAATCGACGGGGCGGAGCTTGACATGGGCTTCCAGGAACATCCCGTCGGAATTGAGCGGCACCTTGAGCATCTTGGCGAGCTCGACGTTGCCGGCCGGCGGGTCGATCGCTGTGGACAGAACCAGGAGGTCGGCCGTTATCTCGACTTGCTTCTCCAGAATCGGGTCGTAGGCCGTGACATTGAGCCGGCTGTCGGGGTCGGACTCATTCACCATATTGACGTCCGGCTTGGTCTCGGGGGTGTACCTCAGGAAAACGGTCCCCTTGTCACGCAGATCCGTGTAGTACTGCTCGCGGAAACCATATGTTCTTATATCCCGGTAGATAACATAGATGTTGACCCCGGGTTTCTGTTTCTTCATCTCGAGGGCGTCCTTGACTGCCTTGGTGCAACATACCCGGCTGCAGTACATCCTGCCCTCTTCTCTTGATCCCACGCACTGGACAAACACGACATTCCTGATTCTGCCCCCGGGGAATTCCTTCGTCTTGAGCATGTTCTCGAACTCCACGAGACTCACGATGCGCGAGGATTTGCCGTAGAGATACTCCTCCGTCTTATGTTCTTCTCCGCCCGTGGCGACTATCACGATGCCGTGCTTGACTTTCTCGCCGCCGCCGTCGCCAACGGGGGTTATGGTCGTTTCGAAATTGCCCACGTAGCCCGAGATCCCCTCGATATTGCTCGAGGTGAACACGCGCACCTTCTCGTGTTCCTGAACCCGGCGCACCGTCTCGGCGAGAAACGCCTGCGGGTCGCTCTTGTCGAAATTGAAATATATATTCCTCATGTTCCCGCCGAGTTCGGCCTCTTTTTCCACAAGGAAGACTTCATGCCCGGCCTCTGCGAGCGAGAGCGCGGCCGTCATGCCGGCCAGACCGCCTCCGACCACGAGAGCGCGTGGGTCTATATCGATCGGAAGTCTCTTCAAGGAATCAAGCCGCCGTGCCTTCGCGACCGCCATTTCCACGAGGTCCTTTGATTTTGCGGACGCGAGCTCGGGCTCTTCCATGTGCGCCCACGAACACTGGTCCCTTATGTTGGCCATCTCGAAGAGGTAGGGATTGAGTCCCGCCTCTGAAATCGTGTCCCTGAAGAGCGGCTCATGCGTCCTCGGCGTGCACGCTGCGACCACGACCCGGTTCAGGTCGTGCTCGGCGATGCGCTTCTTGATGGTCTCCAGGCAATCCGTCGAGCAGGCGTAGATGACGTCCTCGGCGTGCTCTACATTGGGGAGGCCCCTGGCATGCTCCGCCACGCTCTTCACATCCACCACGCCCGCGATGTTAATCCCGCAGTGGCATACAAAGACACCCACGCGGGGCCTGTCACCGGTGACGTTTATCTCCTTAACGGAGTCTTCCTCTGTGGCGATGTCCTGGCGTTCCAGCTCGAGGTATTTGACGGCCCCGGCCACTGCCCCCGACGCCGAAACCACCGATTCGGGAATGTCCTTGGGACCGTTCGCGGCTCCGCACACGAAAATCCCCTCGCGGGTGGACTCGATCGGCCCGAAGGCATCGGAGCGGCAGAAACCGTATTCATTGAGCTTGATATCCAGCTCATCGGAAAGCAGCCGGTTGCCCTCGCGCGCCTCGAGACCCGTGGCGAGGATCACCAGGTCGAACTCCTCGTATTTAATGGCGCCGTTGTCCTCGGTGTATCTGAGCCTCAGGTTCCCGCCCGGGAGTTCGTCTATGTCGGCCACCTTGGCCCTCTTGAAGTCGACGCCGTACTTGCTCTGCGCCATTTCATAGTACTTGTCGAAGTCCTTGCCGAATGCCCTGATATCCATGTAGAAAACGGAGGGCTCGAGGTCCTTGATATGTTCCTTGGCGATTATGGACTGCTTTATAGTGAACATGCAGCAGGCCGAGGAGCAGTAGTTCTTTCCGACGCTCTCGTCACGGGACCCCACGCATTGGATAAACGCCACCTTCTTGGGCTCTTTGCCGTCCGAGGCCCGCGTCACATGGCCTCCCAGCGGGCCCGAGGCAGAGAGCATTCGCTCGAACTCGAGCGAGGTGACCACGTTGGGGAATCTGTGATACCCGAAGTTGCCGAAGCCGATGGGATTGAAAGCGTTGATGCCCGTTGCCAGTATTATGGCGCCCGCCTCGAGCTCGACCCGCCTGTCCTCGTCCTCGTAGTTTATGGCTCCCGCGGTGCAGACCTTCTCGCACATCTTGCAGACGCCTCTGGTGAGATAAAGGCAGTGGTCCTTATCGATGGTGTATTCGGCCGGTATGCTCTGGAGGAAGTACCGCGATATGGCTTTCCGCTTGCGGAGCCCCATGTCGAAGGCGTCGTCGATCTTGACCGGGCACTTCTCCTCGCATTGCCCGCAGGCGACGCATTTCACCGGATCGACGTATTTGGCTCGCTCGGTAATCACGCACTTGAAGTCCCCGGGCTCGCCTGAAATAGAGTCAAGAGAGGAGTTTATGTGAATCTTGATGCGGGGATGGCGCGCGCATTCGCTCATCTTGGGCGACAGAATGCACATCGAACAGTCATTGGTCGGGAACGTCTTGTCGAGCTGGGGCATCCGCCCGCCTATTGTGGGCGTATCCTCGACAAGATGCACCTCCACCCCCAGTTCGGCCAGGTCGAGAGAAGCCTGTATACCGGCTATCCCGGCACCGACCACTACGACTGACTTGCTCTTGCTGCCCATCGACCTCCCCTGCGTTCTTATCTCAAAGAAACATCTTCTTCTTGGAGGGATTCTCACCCATCTTCTTTATCTCTTGCGTGTATTCATTCGCCACCTGCGCGAACTTCGGCCCCTCGGAGGCCGATATCCACGACAGCTTCAGCCGCCCGGCCTCGAGCCCCAGGGTTTCGAAAACGCCCTTCAATATTGCGAACCTCCTCCGGGCGTGATAATTACCCACTTCATAGTGGCAGTCGCCGGGATGACACCCGCCGACCAGCACTCCGTCCGAGCCGCTCAGGAAAGCCTTTATCAGGAGAACCGGGTCGACCCGGCTCGAACACATTACTTTCATGGCTACGATCGACGTCGGGTACTGAAGCCTGCTGGTACCCGCAAGGTCGGCGCCGGTGTAAGAGCACCACTTGCATAGCAGGGCAGTTATCCTCGGCGTGAATTCGCTTTTCATATCATATCTCCAGAAGGGCCCGCCGGCCCGTGCAGACCGCGCCGGCTGAGCCAACCGACTTGCTAACCCAGCTCATTGAATTCCTCTTCCTTGAATACCATCACGGGAATCTCTTCCTCCAGGTCACGCCCCGCAACGTAATCGAAAAGCGAGGCCGTATGTTCCCCCACCTTCTTGAAAATGTTCGCCACCGGGATATCCACCGGGCATACATCCGAGCACAGCCCGCAGCCGACACATGAGAAGCTCATATGGGTCATCCTGCCCAGGTGGAAGAAAATCGTGTCGGGCGGCAGCCTCAGGGAACCCTTCTCGGAGAGCTCCTTTTCGAAGTAGGGCAGATTGTAATCGAAGCTATGCGATTCAAAATCACACAGGACGCAGTAACAGATGGGGCAGACGTGCCCGCAACCGTGGCATCCCACGCACTTCCCGAAAATCTCTATAAGACCGTCCAGGCCGTCACCGGCCGGAGCGAGGGAATCAAAGACCTTTTTCTTCTCCGCCGTCCGCTTCACGGCCAGTTCCGCAGTCACGGCTGGATCGAATTCGTCGTCCGACTGCTTTCCTTCGAGGCCTTCCGCCATTTCCCTGGCCCTGTCGGTATTGAGGTAAATGGAGCAGCCCGAGGTCGAATCCCGGTCGCCCGCTATGGAGATGGTCACGTCGGCGCAGGTGGGCACAAAGTGCTCGCATGCCTTGCAGGTCTCCCGAACGCCTTCTACGATCTCGCCCGAGGCGACGCGTCTGAAATAATCGGGAATCGAATCCTGGAAGTGCTCCCCGATGGCCTCATCCAGAGGGAAAACCCCTCCGCATGTATAGGATATGATCAGCAGGTTCTCGAATGAACCCTGGTCCCGCTTAACGCGCTCCACAAACGCGCGGAGTTCGCAGGGCTTCAGCATCACTGCCAGGGGCTTCGCCGCGGGCGTCAGCGAGGAGAGAACCCGTCCGGTATTGGCCACCATCACCGGGGCGACCGGCGCCGCATTATCGAGGCCGGCCTCATCGGCGATAAGACCTATGTCATAGGCCCCCGTGCCCGGATTCTTCCGCATCGTGAGAATGGCGCTCACCTTGCCGGACCCAAGCAGGTGCTTCAGGAAGGCGACAGCACCCTCCGAGGAGCTCATGTCGATCCTGACTCTACTCATGAGCTACCTCCTCTTCCTCGGCGCCCTTGACGATTTCGTGGACTTTTTCGACTTCTTTTTCCTTGAAATGCCTGAGAGGAAGCGGCTCGCCGTCGTTCCTGCCCGCCGTGTATTCGAAGGTCGGCTGTGTGAGGCCGGCCATATAACTGAAGATGTCGGCTACCGGAATAGAGACCGGGCAAGCGTCAGAGCACTGCCCGCATGAAACGCAGGAGAGGCTCATATGCGCCATTCTCCCTGTATGGAACATTACCCTGTTGCCCGGGAAAGCTACGCCGCCGCGTTCGATCGCGGTATCCAGAATAGAGGCCGCGTCCTGCCTTGACGCATCGGAGTCGAAGTAGCACTGCCTGCAGTAACAGATGGGGCACACGCTCTGGCAATTATGGCAACCGATACAATCCGCGAAAGTCGCGCTGAGCCCGTCGAAGCCCTGAAGCCTCGTCCCCATTTCCGCGAGCGCCCTGGCTCTGGCGCCCTCTCTCTCCACCTTCATCTGGGCTACGGTCTTGGTCCATCCGGAGATGTCCTCCCCGCAGGCCATTCCCATGGATTCGAGCAGGGCCTGCCCCTTCTCGCTGTTGGGAACCAGCAGGGCCGAACCGCCCGACTGCCCGATGAGCCCGATATGTATGTCCGAATCCACCAGAGAGAAGTCGACGCATATCCTGCATACGGGTTTGACCGCGGAGTCATCCGTCTTCCCTGCCTTGAGCATCGAATCGAAGCGCTTTTCACTGCCCGCAGGGTCACTTATGTAATCCTGAAGAGGGACAGCTCCGACACAGTCATAGCTTATGAGGGTGATATTGTCCAGATGCACCTGGTTGAGCTTGTACAGCTCGATGGCCGCTCTGATCTCGCAGGGTCTCATGACGGCTATGATCCTGGCCTTGCCCTCTCCCTTCCTGGTAAGGCTCTTAAGGGCCTTGGCGCCCTGAACGGGCATCGTGGGGGCCGCGGGCCTGGCATTGTCCAGAACCGAGGGATTATTGGTCAGTATCCAGGCGTAAGAATCCTCAGCCGGGGTCCTCACAGGCACGAGCACGGCATCGGCCGCGGAGCTCTTGAGCGCCTCGCGCAGGAAGCCCCGCACTGCGTCCTCTATCCCCCCGGCGGCCTTCATGGCGGCACCTTGCTTTTCAGGATCGCTTATCAAATCGCCTCTCCAAATGCTCTAACCACTCTCAATCTCCATGCCCGGCCCTCCCCTTACGGGCGGCGTCCCGGGCAGACCTATTTCAGCGCCTCGGTTACCTCCCGCAGGAGCTGGCTGTTCGTGAAGTGCTTCGTCCGGAGGGCCCCGGACGGGCAACTGCCGAAGCAATTGCCGCAACCCCTGCAAACCGCCTCGTTCACCACCGATATTCCCTTCTGATCGTCGAAGTAGATTGCGCCATAACCGCACACTTCGAGACAGGTCTTGCATCCCGTGCAATAGGCTTCGAGGATCTCGGACACCTTGACTTCGGGCACTATCTTGCCTCCCGGTATCAGCTGGGCGCGGATTCGCCCCGCCGAGGCCTGGGCCAGCAATATCGAATCGGATATGTCCCTGGGGCCCTGTGAGGCACCGGCCACGAAAATGCCGTCGATGGAAGTGGCCACCGGATCGGTGGTATGATGCGCCTCCCGGTAGAATCCCCTATCATCGAGGTCTATCTCCAGAAGCCCTGCCAGCGCCTCCGTGCCCTCGGAGGGCTCCAACGCCGAAGCCAGGACAACCATATCGAAGTCCATTTGCTGCTTTTTGCCGTCCATCCCCTTGAATTCGACTCTGGTGCCGGAAAGTCCGATCTTACGGACACGCTTGAAATCGATACCAAGGCGCGCCGATTCGTCGAAGAATTTCTGGTCGGCCTTGTGGGGAACGCACATATCAACGAAGAACTCAGTTACTTTGGTTTCCTTCGACTGTTTCTTGAAATAGCCGGCGATCTTCATCATGTAGTTGCAGCAGACCCGTGAGCAGTAGCCCTTCTCGCCCCGGCCCACGCAGTGGACAAGCGCCACCGATGCAGGCTTCTCGCCCGAGCGGAGGGTAATCGCCCCGCCGGTATTCATCTTCTCAACCTCAGGCGACGTATAGACCTCATCCGAGTCGGCGTATTCTATGCCCGCGAAGCTCCTCGGGTCCGACATGCGGCAGCCCGTGGCCACCACTATCGCCCCGACCTTGATATCTGTCTTCTCGCCGTCACTTTTGCCTGCAAGCACAACCTCAAAATTGCCCAGGAACCCTATCGAGCTCTCGACCTCGGTATTGAGGAGGACCCGGATATGCTCGTTCTCTCCGACCGCCTCGATTTTGCTTCTTATCAGGTCCGCTCCGCCTTGCTGGCGGGGAAGAAGCGAGGCGAACCGGGCCGCGCTTCCCCCCAGTTCTTCCGCCCTCTCCACCAGATAGACTTTCCTGTCCTCGCCGGCGAGCGAGAGCGCCGTTTCTATGCCCGCCACGCCGCCGCCTATGACGAGCACGTCGGGGGTAATCTCAAGCTGCCTCTCGAAGAGCTCCGACTGATATAGGACCCTGCTGATGCCCCCGCTTATGTACTGGATCGCCTTTTCGGTTGCCGCGTCTTTGTCATGTATTATCCAGCCGCAGTGCTCGCGTATGTTTATGATCTTATAGAGATAGGGATTGAGTCCGGCCTGCTTGCATATGCCCATGAAGGTCGAATCGTGGTCCCTTGGCGAACAGGCCGCTATGACAAGATGCGTGTATCCGTTCTCCTGGATTTCCTTCTTCAGGTGTTCCTTGCCGTCCGGAGAGCAGAGCAGGCCGTAACTCTTCGGGACAAGTTCTACGTCCTCATAGCCTTCCAGGGCTGGAATCGACTCGAGAACCCTCGGTATGTCA
Organism: bacterium; assembly: GCA_050125095.1. GTDB lineage: Bacteria > Arandabacterota > Arandabacteria > Arandabacterales > JALGWA01 > JALGWA01. Next base: position 61,637 of record JASFEA010000001.1, on the reverse strand, counting down.
ATGCTCTGGCCGATATTGGGCCCGCATTCGCAGACATATACTCCGATTTTCGCTTTCATAGACGCTTCCTGCATCAACCCTGTCCCCCCGCCGCCGCCTCTTCCGGCTGCGGCTTCAAGGACTCCAGAAAGGCCAGGACCTTGCCCACGGCCGCATCGGCCTGTATTACGGAAGACTGGCTGTCCTTGGGGCCCTCAGCCGTGCCGGCAACGAATATCCCCTTCCTGGAGGTCTCCACCGAGGCTATGTCGTCGTCACGCACTTTGAAGAAGCCCGCGGCGTCCAGGTCTATCCCGAGCACTTCGGCCAGATTCCGTGTCCCTTCTTCCGGGACCATGGCGGCGGCCAATATGACCATATCGACCTCGAGGTTCTTCTCCGCGCCGGCCTCGTCGAGATAGGTGACCTGCAGGCCGTCGCCCGAACCCGTTACCTTGAGACTCTCCATCGACGAGTTGTAAATCATCTCCGAATGCTTGCCGTTGACGCCATCGAAGAACTTCTGATAGGTCTTGTCGGGCACGCAGATATCCGAGTGCAGATTGTAAACCGACGCCTCCGGCAGTTTCTTCTTGAGGAAGTGCGCGAACTTGAAAGAATACATACAGCATACGCCCGAGCAGTACCCGCACTCTTTCCGGCCCACGCAGTGGATGATCGCTATCTTCCCGGGCGCGTTCTCCGTGCCCCGCAACTTGAGTTCCCCGAGCGTGGGGCCGTTTGAGGCGAAAAGCCTCTCGAACTCGAAGGGCGTGTAGACCCCGGGATACTCGCCGTAGCCGAGGTCGGGGAGCTTCGAAACGTCGAAGACGCCAGCGCCGGTGGACACGATCATGGCGCCGGCCTCTATTTTGACTGTCTCGTCCCTGTCCTCCAGATTGACGGCTCCGAACATGCAGGCCTCCACACAGGCGGTGCATTCCCCCTTGCCGCTCAGTTTCAGGCAGTGTTCCGGATCCACGGTCGGCACATTGGGCAGCGAACCCGGGCACGGCACGTAAATCGCCTTTCTCTCACCAAGGTTTTCTTCCCATTCGTTGGACACGGAAACGGGGCACGGCTCATAACACATCCCACAACCGATACAGTCCGCCACCTTCACGTACCTCGCGGACTTCTTGACTGTCACGGTGTAGTCGCCCTCGTCTCCCTCTACCTTCTCCACAGCGCTCATCGTCATGACTTCTATGTCCGGATTCTGAAGCACGGCCTGCTGTATGGGCGCCACGAGGCATGTCGAGCATTCCAGGTTCGGGAAGCTCTCCTCATTCTTGATGGTCTTGCCGCCTATCAGGGGAAGAGTCTCAACGAGATGGACCTTCTTGCCCGCCTGGGCAAGCAGGAGGCTCGCCTTCATCCCGGCGAGTCCGGCTCCCACCACAACTACATTCTCATGGTGCATCTCGCGTATCCTCCGTCAGAAGTCCGCCCTGCCGCTTATGGGATTCGGCCCCAGCGCCTTTATCTTCTCCGAAAATGCGTTCACTACATCGGCATAGCGATTGCCTTCAGAGGCCGATACCCACGACAATTGGAGTCTCTCCGGCTCCAGCCCCAGCCCCTCCATCACCCTCTTGAGCACCGCGTACCTGCGTCTAGCGTAATAATTGCCCTTGCCGTAATGGCAGTCACCGGGATGACAGCCCGCTATCAGAATGCCGTCCGCCCCCCGGAAAAAGGTCGTGAGAACCAGGTTATGGTCTACCCGGCTGGAGCACATCACCCGGATCACGGTGAGGGACGGCGATATCTCGAGTTTGGTCGAACCGGCGAGATCGGCGGCCGCGTAAGTGCACCAGTTGCAGAGAAAACCCACTATCTTCGGGGTGAACTCCGCTTTTTGCTGACCTTCGCTCATATCAACAATTCTCTCTCAAGGGCAGCGGGATCCTGAAATGGCGACGACACAGCGCCCGTCGATGCTCTCACAGCCGCATCCCGCCGCCTTCCTGTCCCCCGGTGCCAACCGGCAGAATGAACTTATAGCTGGATCTGCGCCGTATGCTTGCCTGCCCCGTCGGTCGTGAGCATGAGCAGGACCTTGCCCGTCTTCTCGCACCAGGCCTTCATGTCCGTCGGGAAGGACGGGCAGTCCGCCAGAACTTCAAGGATGTCGCCCGCCTGCATGGACGGTATCTTCGCCACGACTTTCAGTATAGGCTGCGGGCACTTCAGTCCCAGACAATCGAGTTGTTCTGTCGCCATTCTGCGTTCCTCCTACAACTAGAGACCACTTCAGAAAGAAAGCGTCAGGCCTGCGCCATCGGCCGCGCCCACGAACGTGGTCGCGCCGACAACTTCAGCGCCTTCCCTTAGATCCTCTTCACCGAATCCGTGTACCCCGAAGGCCAGCTCGCATACCAGGAATCTGGCATTGAGCATCTTAAGACCCTCTATCATCTCCATCAGATCCGGCAGATTCTTGGCTTCCTCATTCAGCTTCTCCAGCGCTCCCTTTACCATCGCGGGAGCCCCGCCGGGGGTGAAGAAGAGAATGACCTCGTCACCGCTTGCAGCCGCCGAGACGGCTATGGTGACAGCCGGAAATACGTTCTGCACGCCCGCACCATTGATGGTGATTGCCGTTTTGCCCATTTAGGTTGTCTCCCTTCCAGGCCGTTCTATTTCTTTGCTTCGACCTCATTGCCGGCATCGGCGGACCATTCATACAGCGCGCCGTCGTACACCCTGACTTTGGGATAACCGAGTATAGAGTCCAGGGCCAGGAACACGATTCCCGCGCGCACGCTTGTCTCGCAATATATGACAACATCCTTGTCGGGTGTGATCCCGGCGTCGGCGAAGACCTTGGTGAGGTCGGCCTTCGACTTCATGGTGCCGTCCTCATTCAGGACTTCCACATAATCCAGGCGCACAGACCCGGGTATATGCCCCTTCCTCTTGGTCTCGCCCTTCTTGCCGTCGTATTCATCCTCGGCTCTGGCGTCGAGCAACACGAAATCCGGCTTGCCGAGATGAGACTTCACGTAATCTATCGACGCGTAAATCGAATTCACCGGGGCGGGGACGAACTCGGCCGCGGTAATTTCCGTTACATCCTTGGTGACCGGCTTGCGCCCCTTCCGCCACATCTTCATATGGCCGTCGAGTATATTGACGTCCTGTGCGCCCATGTATTTGAGAATCCAGTAAATCCGCCCGGCGAATTTGGCCTTGCCGCTGTCATAGACGACGATGGTCTTATCCGCGCTTATCCCCAGGCTTCCGAGTATTTCCGCTATCTCCTCGGGGCTCTTAAGAAGCGCCTGGATATCGCCCTCTTTATACAGGTCCTTGTGCCAGAGATTCACGGCGCCCGGTATATGCACTTTCTCATAGTCCTTGGGCGATCTCGCCGACACAACGACCACTTCGCCCTTTTCCATCATCTCTGCGAGCTCGTCGACTGTCACGAGCTGGGCAAGTGCCGCCTGCGAAACCAAAAGCGACATGACGAGTATCGCCGCGTAACGGCTCAACTTCTTCACGTCAGACCTCCTTCCTTTCAGGCATCATCTGCATGACAACGTCGTCCTTACTGCATTACCACCTGCAACTGGACCACGAATTCATCGTTGTTCAGCGCGGGCACGAAATCCTCTATTCTGCGAATGTAATTGGCCTGAATCCTGGTCCAGTCGTTCATGAAGTAGTTGAATCCAAAGGTCCAGGCGTGCCACACGTCTTCGGCATCGTCTTTGTCCGCATTGTATCTCTCGTACTTGACCACGGGCTCGAGGTTATACTCCGTCCTGTAGAGCAGCAGGATGAAGTAGCCGTCTCTCTTGATGGAGCCCTCTTTGACCACCGGGTCGCCGCCGCAGCCTCCGCCTTCCGTATAGGCCCCCACATCCTTGCCGTATATGTACTCGCCCTGAGCAAGAAAGTCCCTGTAGCGCACTTCGATATCGGCCCCGTATCTCGTCTTGGTGTTGTCGTCGGCGCCTTCCACATCGGTCGCGGAGTTGCCCGACACGAATCCGGCCCCGAGTGTGACGTACGCCATCGGCTCATAGGTCACGCGGCCGATAATATCCTTGCCCTTGTTGTCGTCTTCCGTGTTCTTCCCGGTGCCGTTCATCAATGCCAGGTGGTAGTTGAGTCCCTCCGCCACTTCTCCGAAAGCCATGAGGCCTATGTCCCTGTCCATTGCCAGCGCTTCTACGAAATTCGCCCGTCGTACCGTATGCAGCTTATGGCACGCGATATTCCTCTCCATGCTGAAAGGCTGCTTATATTGCCCCAACGTGATATTCGCGTAGGGCAGGCGCGTATAAGTTATGAACGCGTCAAGCATGTACGGCGGCTCGCCCGACATAAACGGACCGAACTCCATCACGAAGTAGTAGCTGATGTCATAGGGAACAGTGCCCGTCACGCCCAGCCTCGCTCTCAGGAATGTGAAAGTCAGCTCCGACAGGTCGCTGTCATCGTAATTCGGATGATACTCAAACTGAGGCTGAATGAACCCTATGACGTTCACGCCTTCCTCGGATCCACCCCCCATGCAACCCTGCCCCGATGCCGCCACGGGTAAAGCCAGCGCTGCAATCAGCAGCAAGATCCACGGCTTCCTCATAGTCCCTCTCCTTTCGACACGAGCCGAAGTTCTTCGGGCCCTACTGTCACTCTCTTATGAACCATCACTTGATCGCTTACTTACAGTTCCTGTTGGTCTCGCCCTCAACAACCGCTCACTCAGCCATCGAGGCCAGTGATGAGACCGTGTATTCGAAATCCTCTGAGCCTTCCCAGTACTGCTTGGTCAGCTCGCTGTATATGAGCGCATTGGCCCCGAACTTGAGGCTCCTGGCGTCGTACCCGAGTATATTGAGGTACGCCGTGATCACTGACGAGGTCTGACCCGTCCAGCAGTACGTGACGACGGTCTCATCCGGGTCGTAGTGCTTGAACGTGTCGCCGGCCAGGCTGAGCGGCTGTATCCTGTAAGCGCCGTCTATGTGACCGAAAGTCGTGACGTCATCCTCTTCCCAGTAGAGGTTGATATAGTAGTCTCCGGGCGATTCGAGAACGTCGTCGGGTTCTACACCCTTGAAGCCGCCGGACAGCATTTCCTCCACGCGCTCGGCCAGAATGCCCGGCCCGTCGGTGGCGGTGGTAATCAGCGTCGGATAATCATAGGTGCCCGGGGACGGCGTCGCGTCCATAGACCAGTTTGAGTGACCCACCGCGATACTGGCGGTGTTGGCCGTCCACTTGTCGAAGTCCTCATTCCACGAGCTCATACCCCACTTCAGGATCCTGGCGTCGGGGTATCCGCTCAAGCGCAGAGCCAACATCGCATGCCCCGCGGACTGGCCCGTGAGACAGGCGACGACTATGGGCTTGCCGCCGCTATTGGCCGCGTCGTCGAGGATATCGCCAAGCGTGGAATTGACGGCTCCGGCGATATGCCCCCTCGCATACGTCGTGTCAGGACGGATGTCCATGATGTAGTATGCCGCGGGATTCGTCTCCACTTCGGAAGCCAGTATTGTCCAGCTGGTTAGAATGTCGGGAAGGTCAAGATCATTGTCTTCAAGATAGGCTCGCAGGGTGGCTGAAGCGTCACCTCCGGGCGCGGTCGTGTTCTCGGAACAACCGGCCAGGATCACAGCCACCAGGGCCATCGAGACCAGGAAATATCTGGCCGCACTTCTCATTGTTGTCCTCCTATTAAGCGGTCCACTGCCGATTAACCCATCCTTGAATCTGCTGCAGAGCGGAATCGGTCCCCTTGGGAACCGGCCACGATACCCCCTTTTTAATTCCATTCCGCAGGCCAACGCTCTATCTCGACACCTACTACATCCATTCATGCTTTATTTCACGTTCTGCTGTCTGCCCGGCTGCCGCGGGTCGGCCGGCTAGCCTCCGCAACCGCCCTCTTCAACCACTTCCTCTACTTCCACAGCCTCCGGACCCTCGGTCCACACGACCCATCCCCCGTAGAGATGCCTGACATTGCCGTAACCGAGCCTTACCAGCGACTCAGCCGCGAGCACGCCGCGGTCTACCTTGTGGCCGTAGACGATTAAGACTTCGTCCTTCTCGGGCACGAACAGGCCTTCGCTGTCCCAGTACTTCTCGTCGGCGATCTTGAACTCCAATATGCCGCGCGGGATGTTGATTGCGCCGGGGATGCACCCTTCATCGTACTCGTCCGGCTCGCGAACGTCGATAATGGTGAAGTACTCATCGCTATCCAGCAGGGCATTGAACTCGTCGATCAGTATCTCGTCCACTCCCGCCCTCGCATGGGCGACCATTTCCTTGGCGTCCGAGCATGCAGCGGGCCCTCTCCCTTCGGTCCCCGCGCCCCCGCAGCCGGCAAGCGCCACAACAAGAGCAAGCAGCGATATGAGTGCGAATATTCTCATCATTCTCACCTCATCTTATACAGCCGAAAACCTGCCGGTCCGCTCATTCCACTTTACGAACACGTACCAGAGCACTATCAGGACGAAGAATAAAAGCATCGCCCCCCAGTACCCGAACCAATCAGGAAGGAACACTTTCTGCTGGGCCCACTCAGGGAGAATGTGGGCGAATCCCGGAACGATGAACTTCTTCGATATCGGGGCGAACAGCATGAATCCGAGCGCCGAGAACCAGAGCTTGACCTGTCCCTCGCCGGCCCTCCATATGGTGCCGATGGCGCATCCCCCGGCCACTGTCATCCCGAGGCCGAAGATGGTTCCGCCGATCAGAGCCCTCAGCCAGAAGTGGGGATACACCCAGGTCATGGCGAGAACCCTTGCCGCCCCCGGGGTCGAAGTGCCCACGCCCATGTATTTGATCACGGTAAAACCGAATATCCCGACAGCCAGCGCCACCATGACGCCCAGAGGGGCTTCGGATTCACCCGTCATGAAAGGCTCCCTGAACGCCCTCACAATGCAGAAACGGGAACGCTGGAGGATGATTCCGATCACCAGGCCGATAATCGCGAACATCGCCAGTACGTTGTCGTTCTGGAAACGCCGGCCGAACAGGACGAGAAGGAAGACCGTCAGCATAACCCCCAGTATGGGTTGCCAGACGCCGCCGCCTGCCTTAGCCGCCAGCCAGGTGTAGCTCTTGCCCGTACTCATCCTGGGGAGGTTTTCCATCTCCCAGAGCAGATAACGCAGGGCGATATAGGTGCCTATTACGAATCCTACCGCGAGGATGATGGCGCCGCCCGAGAGGGCTGCCCATCCGCTTAAGAAGCCGCCTATCGTGCAGCCGATTCCCAGGGTCGCACCGAGCGCCATGAGGATGCCGCCCAGGAGCCCTTTAAACATCTCTCCGGGCGGCGGGATCCTGAGCGCGAACTCGCGCCCCAACAGCGCCCCCGCAAAAGCCCCGAGCAGGGTCAACAACCCCAGCAGGCCATAGGTATGCGAGAGAACCGGCTTGATGCCGGAGAGGCCAAACAACTTGAGTCCGCTGTAGATGTTCTCCCCCCAGTTAATGTACGTCCCGCTTCCACCCCATGGAGATTTAACCAGGAACAGACAGACGTTGAGCAAAGCGAGCAAAATGCCTGCGGCCCACATCGGCCATGTCTTGCCGAAGAACGTGTTCCACAGCTGGCGCCAGGCTCCCTTTTCATCGTTTCCCATCAATCAGCTCCTTCTCGAAGTGGACAGAGCCCTATCCTGCCGTGACGGCAGGTCTTCCCGAATCACGACTTCCGGATATAGAACTTGTAGACGCCCTCTTCTTCCTCCATACCGAGGAACTCGTTTCCGGTCTTCTCACACCAACCGGGAACATCGGCCTTGGACCCGGGATCGGTGCCAAGGAGCTCGAGGACCTGTGAGCTCTCCATCGTCTTGATCTCTTTGGCGAGCTTCAGAATCGGCATGGGACAGGAAAGGCCCTTGCAGTCCAGTGTCTTGTCAACATTGACGTCCATCTGTTACCTCCCCTTTCTGGCAATCTGACCAGGCGGTTTCAAACCACTTCCCTTACTTCTCCTTATACTGCCGGAATCATCCGGCTGCATAACTGCGCTTGCTTGACGCTCCCGCATCGCGCACCACTTCCACCGGCTAATCTGTCTATTAGGATAATACGGTGGAAATGGGCAAAAAAAATCAGTCTCTCCCAAGTGCTTCTATCATGCTGATGATTTCTTTCATCTCCACGTTGTAGCAGACCTTCGTCCCTTCCCTTCGGCTCGAGAGAACACCAGCGTTCTTCAGTATTCTGAGATGCTGGGATATTGTCGACTGCGGCAGCCCGAGATTTTTCTGTATCTCCGAGACATTGCAGCCGTCCTCCCTGAGCCGGACGATTATCTCCATACGTGTAGGATGCGCTATTGCCTTGAGAATCTCGCTGATCTTCTCATAGCTCAACACAGCACATTCCTCTGTTCCTGTCTTACTGCCGCCGCGGTCACACCCCTGGACGCTTCTTGTCTCCATGGGCATTAACGGCGGGGCCCGTACACAATCCGCCGGAACGCCGTCCACTTCCTGGCGGCACCAACGGCAGACGGCATACAGCGAAAGAATTTAGTATAGTCGGGCCGCTCTTTCAAGCTTTTTTTTGTGCCGCCTCACTGAAATAGCAAGCGGCGCGCGGCCAGGTCTCGGCGCTGCCGGTCCCGGCCGTAACCCTCGTACTGCTAATCGCGCCGTCGAGCGGCAAACGCCCCACGCTCATGTCCAGGGGTTCTTGAGATTCAAGCCGAAGCCGGAACCGCTCGCGGTTTTTGGGCTCACCGGGCGGGATCCGCACCTAGGGCTTCAGGCCGAACTTCGAGAGGAAGTCTATTGAATTCAATACCTCATCTTCACTCACCTTGGGGGAGAGCTCCATCACCTTTATGGCCCCGGGGGGCACCCGGCGGAATATCGGCTCGAAGTCGATCTCGCCCGTGCCGGGCGCTATGTGGTCTCCGGTGAAGACCGAGTCGTGAATGTGCACTCCGAAGAGATGCTGCTTCAGAGTGTCCAGAGCGGGCAGATGCGGGAGCCAGCCCTGCACCTCGAGCACATGCGCGTGGCCGATGTCGTGCCAGTACTTGAGCCGGTCGGAGGATATCTCGTCAATGAGAAAGAGAACCTCGACCGGGAGCGGTATCTGGTGGAAAAAATACCGGTTCTCGATACAGAGCGTCAAATCATCCTCGCCGACATAAGCGACGAGCTCCTTGAGGCTCCTCGTCACACTGTCCATGTGGGGCGGCCGCAGGTCTTTGCGCATCTTCCTCACCATGTCCCTCATCTGCATGGCCTTTTTTGAGTTGACGCCCTCTACCCGGCAGATGTCCGAGATCTCCTGGAAGTAACGTATGCCTACCTCGACATGGCCTATGTGAAGCACTACGGCCCGTGCGCCGAGGTCTCTTGCGAGGTCTATGGTCGTCCTCGTGAGGGCCACGGCATCCTGCCTCTCCGCCTCATCCGTGGAGGCCAGCGACAGCTTGTCGCCTCCCGTATTCTTCGGGTCCTCTCCCCTGGGCAGGGGGGCGAAATTGTGTACGCTCGAGACTGTCAGCCTGCCCTCGCGGATGTATTGCTTGAGAAGCGGAACGGCGTTTTCGCTCAGTCGATAGTCAACTTCAATCGAGCGGAAGCCGACCCGCAGGATCTCGCCGATTACCTTCTCGCCGTCCCTGAGGCTGGCGGCGTTCCAGGCCGTCGATATCCCGAGCGGCTGCGCTTCAGACGGCATGTGGAGTCCTTCGGCTGATAAAACTACCCCTCCCGGGCTCCGAGCCCGGAAGGGGCATATGTTTGGCTGTGCATCCGGGGCCTGTGCATTTCAAGACCTGACCCCAGACCTGACCCCAGACCTGACCCCGGCTATTTCTCGGCCGCCTGGGTCTGGTGCTCTTCGGCTATCTTCTGGGCGATCTCGTGGGGCACCTCTTCATAATGAGAGAACTCGTTCTCGTACATGCCCCTGCCCTGAGTCATCGACCGGAGCTGGGTGGAGTACTTGTAGAGCTCCGCAAGCGGCACCGACGCCCTCACGACCTGGAGGTTGCCTTTGCCTTCGACACCCTGGATCTTGCCCCTGCGGCTCGATACGTCGCCCATGACGTCGCCCAGGTTCTCCTCGGGCACCGTGACCGTGATGTTCATGATGGGCTCTAAGAGAATCGGCTTGGCTTCGAGAAACGCCTTCTTGAAAGCCATGGAAGCAGCCACCTTGAAAGCCATATCGGATGAGTCTACCGGGTGGAACGACCCGTCATATATTATGGCCTTGACGTCTACGACGTTGTATCCGGCGTAGGCGCCCTTCTCCATGGTCTCCTTGACGCCCTTCTCCACGGCCGGCACGAATTTGGAGGGAACCGCCCCGCCCACAATCTCGTCGGCGAACTCGAAGCCCTCTCCCCTGGGCATGGGCTCTATGCGAAGCCAGACGTCGCCGTACTGCCCGCGGCCTCCGGTTTGTTTCTTGTACTTCCCCTGCTTCTCGGCTTTGCCCTTGATGGTCTCCCTGTAGGGAATCCGCGGCTTCTCGAGTAATACTTCAACGCCCGAGCGCTTCTTGAGCCTTTCGAGTATTACCGCGAGGTGGAGCTCGCCGAGGCCCGAGACGATGGTCTGCTTGATCTCGGGGTCCACGACCATGGTAAATGTCGGGTCCTCCTGGAGCAGCCTGGCCATTCCGCTCGACACCTTGTCCTCTTCACCCTTGTTCTTGGGGAAGAGCGCCTCCCTGACGACGGGCCTGGGGAACTTGATGGGGTCTATGATGACCTGATTGCCCTTCTGGCAGAGCGTATCGTTGGTCGAGGTGTCCCTCAGCTTCACCGTGGCGCCGATGTCGCCCGCCACCACCTTGTTCACCTCTCTCCTCTCCTTGCCCATCAGGCTGTAGAGCTGGGTGACCTTCTCGGAAGAGCCCTTGACCGAGTTCTGGACCTCGGTGCCCTCCTTGAAGGCGCCGCTATATACCTTGAATATGGACATGTCTCCCAGGTGGGGCTCGGATATGGTCTTGAAGACCAGCGCAGCGAAGGGGTCGTCGACCGAGATCTTCCTCGTAATCTCCTCAGTGGATCCCGGCTTGGTGCATTTGAACTCGCCGGCATCCAGGGGCGACGGAAAGAAGCCGGCAATGGCATCCAGTATCTGCTGGGCGCCTATGCCGTGAACGGCCGCCGAACAGAATACGGGGACGATCTTGCCCATCTTGAAGCCGGCCTGAAGCGCGCCGACCAGGGCGTCCTGCTGTATGTCCTTGCCTTCGAGATAAGCTTCAAGGAGTTCGTCGCTGGACTCGGCTATGCTCTCTATGAGCTTCTCCCTCATGGACTTCGCCCGGTCGCTGAGGTCGCCGGGGATGTCCTGCATGAGCCCGGCTCCGGGCTTGCCGCGCTCGTACTTGTAGTACTTCATTGTGAGGAGGTCGACCACGCCGCTGAAGCCATCACCGGCGCCCACCGGTATATGCATCGGCGCAACGGAGGTCCCGTAATGGTCCTGCAGCTGGGCCAGCACCTTGTCGAAGTCGGCGTGCTCCTTGTCCATGCGATTCATGACTATGAGCCTGGGAATTCCGACTTCCCCGGTGAACTCCCATACCTTGTCGGTGCCGACTTCGATGCCCGCGTCGGCCCTTACCAGCACCAGGGCCGCGTCCGCCGCGCGGATCCCCGCCTTGGTGTCGCCGTAGAAGTCGGCGTAGCCGGGCGTATCGATGAGGTTGATCTTTGTGTTCTTATACTCGATATGAGCGACAGCGAGATTTAAGGTGATTTTCCTTTCGGCCTCGTCCTCGCCGTAGTCGAGCACAGAGCTCCCGTCATCGACCTTGCCGAATCTGGAGGTCGCCTTGCCGGCGAATAGCAATGATTCGGCAAGAGAAGTCTTGCCTGCACCTCCATGGGACACCGTTACCACGTTGCGAATGTCAGCAGTGTTATACTCCTTCAATTCCCTTCCCCCATTCGTAATAGCCTAAGATAAGCTTCCGTGTGGTGGAACTCGGATGGCCAGCGTGGAAGCTAGCATTCCCTACCGCATGTGTCAAGCGCCGTGCTTTCCCGGCCTAGACAGCCCCGCCCAGCGGCACCTGGCCTTTCTGCCTCTCCTTGGTCTCAGGCGTGCGGTAGTCGGGCAGCAGCATCGGCGAGACCTTCTCCTTCGGAACGCCTGCCGCCTCGAGATCCTTATGATATTCCCCAACATGCTTGAGGGTGAGTTTGCCTATCTTGGTCTTCTTGGAAAGCGCCGCAGCGTTGAGTCCCGCGCGCCTGCCGAATACGAGTATGTCCAGCAGCGAGTTCCCCATCAGCCTGTTACGGCCGTGAATGCCGCCGGCCGCCTCGCCACCGATGAAGAGGTTCGCCAACCCGGCCTCGGCCTTGTCGTTGATGAGGACACCGCCGTTCTGGTAGTGCTGCGTAGGGAAGACGAGGATCGGGTCCTTGGTCATGTCTATGTCGCAGCGCTCGTATTGCCGGACCATGGCGGGAAGCGCGCGCTTCACCGAGCCCGGGCCGTGCTTCAGGTCTATCATGGGCGAGTCCAGCCACACGCCGACCATGCCGGTGTTCGTGCTTATGCCCTTCTTCCTCTCGCCGCACTCGCGTATGATGCCCGACGCAACAACGTCCCTGGTCTCCAGGGGATAAATGAACTGATCCCCTTCGATGTTGACCAGCTGGGCGCCCATGCCGCGCACTTTCTCGGTTACCAGGAGCCCCAGGATCTGCTCCGGAAATGCGGCCCCGGTGGGGTGGTACTGAATTGCGTCCATGAATATGAACGGAGCGCCCGCGCGATAGGCGAGAACGAGCCCGTCGGCCGTCGCCCCGTAATGGTTGGTAGTCGGGAAGCCCTGGACATGGAGCCTTCCGGCGCCGCCCGTGGCTATCACCGTGGTCTTGGCGCGGCAGACGAAATGCTCTTCTGTTTCCATATTATAGAGCACGGCGCCGGCGCACTTGCCTTCATCGTCCTTCAGGAGTTCGATGGCCGCTGTGAACTCGACGACCTCTATTCCCCGGTTCAGGACCTCGTCCCTCAGCGTTCTCATTATCTCGGCGCCGCTGTAGTCGCGCGCGGCGTGCATCCTTCTTCTCGACGTGCCGCCGCCGTGTATCGTGACGTAAGTACCGTCGGCCGTCTTGTCGAACATGGTGCCGAGCCCCTGGAGCCAGTCTATGACGCGGGGCGCGTCAAGTACGAGCGCCTTCACGAGCTCGGGGATATTGTAGTATCCGCCGCCGCCTATGACGTCCAGATAGTGCCTCGACGGCGGATCATTGGGCTTGTCGGCGGCCTGGATACCGCCCTGCGCCATCATGGTGTTGGCATCGCCCAGACGGAGCTTGGTGGTGAGCAGAACCTTGGCGCCCTGCTCATGCGCCATAAGGGCCGCGGACGCTCCGGCGCCGCCGCCGCCTATGACGAGCACGTCGACATCGAAGTCGACCCGGCTGAGGTCGAAGCTCTTGGGGTCGAGGCGGCTATATGCCTGCAGTATGTTCTCGACTTCCTTGGGAGTCTTCTCGCCCTTGCTAATGCCAACCTTTATCTCGACCATTTCGCCCCTTTTATGGTCGGGATGGTACTTCTCCAAGAGGTCCGCCTTCTGGTCGGCGGTAATCCGGTCGAACTCCTCTGACATCCGGCGAGAACGGGTCGCTTCGACCTTCTTTATGGTCTCACGCATTGACTTGGGATAAGGGTCAGCTCCCGGCTGCAGTGCCATCTCAACTCTCCTCCTTAATTCAGTCGTTCTTCTCGCCGGAAGCCGTCAAAGCGGGCTCCACACTCAGGTCTTCCGGTTCGATATCTCTTGATTCGTATATTTTCTGAAGTTCTTTTTTGTCCATCTTCATGTAGTCGGCGATTTCCTTATCATACTTGCTGGCCTCAAGCTCCTTGATTCTCTCCTGCACGTGCTTGGCCGCGGGCGCGACATACTTGCCGTAGAGGCGCCTGTTGAGGATGCCCACGTAGTACTGCACCGTCTCCGCCGGGCAGCGGCTCGCGCAGAGCCCGCACATGATGCAGTCGAAAGAGAGGTCGGCCGTGCGGGAGATGTCTCCGCGCATGGCCGTCGCCATGTACTGCATCACGTCGATGTCCTGCGGGCACACCTTGGTGCAGGTCCCGCACTGCACGCATCGCATGAGCTCGGGATAGCACTGCACAACATCCTCGAGCACGGGCCCGAGTTTCTCGATATCGTACGTGGCCTTGTTAGCCGGATAGAAAGGTATCTGGGTAAGGTACATGCCGTCTTCAACGACGGTCTGGCAGGCCAGGGCGACCTTGAGCTTGTAGTCGCCTTTGGTCCTGTAAACGGTACCGCAGGCGCCGCAGAACCCACCCCTGCAACCGCAGCCGCGCAGAAGCGTCATACCCGCGTACTCAAGCGCCTTCTGTATGGTAAGGCCCTTGGGCACGTCGTACCTTTTGCCCATGATGTAAATTGGAATCATCTCGGGCCCGGCGTCTTTGGCTGCCTTCTTCGTCTTGGGCTTAGTAGCTGCTTTCTTCGCTGCCATCGTTACCTCACCTTTTTACTCTTCTGTTTCCTCTGTTAACGTGTCGAGCGTGGCCCCGACCATTGTCGCAACTTGCCTGTCAGTCAGGTTCCTCTGCTGGGCCGCCCCTGTGGGACAGGCCGCCCCGCAGGCGCCGCAGCCTTCACAGAGAACCTCAATCACCCTTACCTTCTTGCGCTCGGTATCCAGCTCCCTCGCCGAGTACGGGCATACGCCGACGCATACGCCGCAGCCGCTGCAGAGGTCCTCGTCTATGCCGACGATCATGGGGTCGTGATGCACCTCGTTCTGGCTGAAGAGGTCGAGCACCTTGCTCGCGGCGCCGCTCGCCTGGGCGACGGCCTCCGGAATGTCCTTGGGAGCCTGCCCCGCGCCTGCCAGGAAGTACCCGGCAGTGATACTTTCCACGGGCCTGAGCTTGGGATGCACTTCCGAGAGGAAGCCGTTTATATCGGTCTGGATCCTGAGCTTCTTGGCGAGCTCGGCGGTGCCCACGCTCGGGATGATGGGGGCCGCCAGCACTACCATGTCCGCGGCTATCTCGATCTTCTTGCCCGTGAGCGTATCAGAGCCCCAGACATAGACCTTGCCGTCCTCCTCGAAGATCTTGGAGGCCTTGCCCCTCAAGTACATGGTCCCGTCCTCTTCGACGCCGCGCTGGTAGAACTCCTCGTAGTTCTTGCCGGCTGCGCGAACGTCGATATAGAAGATATACGCCTGGCCGTCATGCACCTTGTGCTTGTAGAGCATCGCGTGCTTGGCCGTGTACATGCAGCATATCTTGGAGCAATAGGGCTTGCCGCGTTCGGTGTCCCTCGAGCCGGCGCACTGGACGAACACCACTTCCTTGGGAACCTTGCCGTCCGAAGGCCTCCTGACCTCGCCCTGCGTGGGACCGGAGGCCGAGAGAAGCCGCTCGAAATGCAGCCCGTCTATTATGTCCGGGCACTTGCCGTAGCCGTATTCCTTGATCTCCTCGATGGGAAAGACGTCGAAGCCGGTGGCGACCACTATGGCTCCGACCTGCTCTTCGACGACCTCGGGTTCCATGTCATAGTCTATCGCGTCGACCTCGCATGCATTGCGGCAGTTCTCGCAGGCCAGCGGGAAGAGCCCGAGACATGAGTTCGCGTCCAGCGTGTAGATCGCGGGCACGGCCTGCGGGAAAGGCACGTATATGGCGTGCCTGGAGGAAAGGCCCCGGTCGAACTCGTTGGGCACGACCACGGGGCATACGTCCGAGCAGTCTCCGCAGTTTGTGCACACGTCTTCTTTGACGTACCTGGGCTTCTTGAGTATCTTCGCGGTGAAGTTGCCCACAAAGCCGGATACCTCAAGGACCTCGCTGTAGGTCATGAGCTTGATATTGGGATGGCGGCTTACTTCCACCATCTTGGGAGTGAGGATACACTGGGAGCAATCGAGCGTCGGGAATGTCTCCGATAGCTGCGCCATGTGGCCGCCGATGGCCGGCTCGCGCTCGACCAGAACGACCTCATAGCCGGCGTTGGCGATGTCAAGCGCGGACTGTATGCCGCTTATGCCGGCTCCGATCACCATCGCGCGCTTCGTGAGCGGCGCGGTAATCGGATCGAGAGACTCGTTGAGCTTGACCTTCTCTACAATCGACCTTATGACCAGAACCGCCTTCCTGGTCGCGGCTTCCGGATCGTCGTGCACCCAGCTGCACTGCTCGCGGATGTTGGCTATCTCGCACTGATAGGGGTTGAGCCCCGAGAGCTCGCAGGCCTTCCTGAACGTGGGCTCGTGGAGGCTCGGAGTGCAAGCGCTTATGACCACGGCATCGAGGTTGTGGTCCGCGATCGCCTTCTGTACTATGTTCTGACCGGGATCGGAGCACAGGTACTTGTAGTCCTCCGCGTGCACGACACCCGGCATCTTCTTCGCGGCCTCGACCACCTTGCCGACGTCGACCGTAGAAGCTATATTGGATCCGCACCAGCAAACGAAAACGCCTATCCTTTTCATCAGGCTACCTCACGTTGAGACAGGACTTTCTGTTCTATGACTCCTTTGGGATTAATGAAATGATGCTTATCATCAAGAGAATACTTGTTCATGTCGAGGCCGAGGGCAAGCGCCAGAAGCTGCGAGAAATAAAGCGAAGGCACCTGCTTGAAGCCGTAATGCTCCTTTATGATCCGCTCCTGCGAGTAATCGATATTGTACTGGCAGAGCGGGCATGACAGAACGATGAGGTCCGCCCCTCTCTTGCCGGCCGAGTTCACTATGGTGTAGGAGCAGTCGCTGACGGCGTTGTCCGGCCTGTCGCCGGGCTCGGCCAGGCGGGCCTCGAGGTTGCTGCAGACGGTGAGAAACGCGCCGCAGCACTCGCCCTTATGCGGAAACTCGAGGACATCGCAGCCGATGGCCTCGAGCATGTTGTCCAGTATCATGGGATTCTCGGGATCGTCCAGGAGGACTTCCTCATGCGGCCTCAGGAGCTGGCAGCCGTAATAGGGTACGACCTTGAGCTCGCCAAGATCCCTCTTCAAGTTCTTCGATATCTTCTCGAACCCCACCCTGTCTCTCAGGAACTCCAGGTAGTGGAGCACCTCCGTATCTCCGTTGTAATCGAGTTCGATAAAATCGGTGATCTTCTGGAGTTTCTCGGGGTCGTTCCGGACGGTGTAATTCGCGCGCTTGAGGACGTTGTAGCAACCGGCGCAGACCGTCACGACTTCTTTTCCTATCTGTTGCGCGTTGGCGAGTATGCGGATGGGCGGCGCGAGGGCCATGATGTTGTCAACCGAAAGGTTGAATGTCGCCCCGCAGCAGGTCCAGTCCGGGACCTCTTCGAGGTCGTACCCCAGGGCCCTGGCGGTGTCCACGACCGAGTCGTCGAGTCCCTTCGCCTTGGTCTTGAGCGTACAACCGGGAAAGTAAGCTACCTTCACGATATCCTCCTGGGACACTGACTCTTAACCGGTGAGTTTCCTGAAACCACTGACAATACCCTGCTGAGGCATCTTCGCCAGCTGCTCTTTGGGAATATCCTCTATCTTTATGCGGCTTTCCTTACCCGGCCTCAGCTTGAGAGCTCTCAGCGCCTCCATTACCTTGGCCAGATCAACGCCCCTGGGGCATCTTGCATGACAGGTCAGGCATGATGCGCAGAGCCACTGCGTGTTTCCCTCGAGAGCTTCCTCTTCCAGACCCAGCTGAACGAGCCTGATCACCTGGCTCGGGAGAAGGTCCATTGCGAAGGTCAGGGGACATCCGGAAGAACACCTGCCGCATTGATAGCAGTTGAGGACGTTCTGACCGCTTATTTCGTTTACGCGCTTTACGAAGTCACTCATTACCCTGTCTCTGGACAACCTGACGCGTGTATCACCCATGCTGCAATTCTCCTTGAAACCGCCCTATACGCAAAAAAAAGGCCTGACACATTCAAGGGAAGCTATCACTTCAACCCCGCTTTTGTCAACCCGTTTATAAGCCATACCCGGGTCTCTGGCGACCCGGACCGTCATTTAAAAAAGAGCGCCTGAATTGGCTTGACAAATCCGTTCCGAATGGCTAAAGTCGGCTTGCCCTTCGAAGCGGCGCCAACTTGGACGTTCCGACGTCAAGGAAGGTGCCAGACGTGAATTCTATTCTCGCCGTTCTAATTACATCCAAGCCCGGAGTCGGCGACATCATTCTCAATTCCGGGCTTGTCGCAACGATCGTTCTCCTGATTCTCGCGGTACTCTCTATGATCTCCTGGGCGATCGCCATCGACAAGTTCAGGCGCTTGAGGAGCAACGCCGCCCTCAACAAGGGCTTCCTGGCCGGGCTTCCCAGGGAATTCTCGGTTTTCGAAGCCAGGCGCTATGTCGAGAAATACAAGAGCTCGAGCCTCGGCCGCATCATGCTCTCGGGGGAAGAGACCCTGAACGACGAGGTCGGGGCAATAAAGGAAATACGGGCCGACACCTCGCGCACGCTCACCGACGCCGCGCGCGGGGCAATGGAGCGCAAGGCAGGCGAGATACTCGAGGATATGGAGCGCAATCTCACCGTGCTCGCCACGACGGCCAGTGTCGCGCCGTTCCTCGGCCTTTTCGGAACGGTATGGGGCGTCATGAACTCGTTTCTCAGCATGGGGGCCGCCGGGTCGGCGAGCATTACCGTCGTGGGCTCGGGCATCGCGGAGGCCCTCATAACCACCGTCTTCGGTCTCGGCGCGGCCATACCGGCGCTCATTATCTACAACTACTTCGTGGCCCGCGTGCGCCGCGAGGCCTCTCTCATGGACTCATTCATCTCTCGCGTATCCAACCGCGCGGAAAGGGAGATACAAGGTGAAATTGAGCGAGAAGAAGTTACTCTCTGAGATAAACGTGACATCGCTGGTGGACGTGACTCTCGTTCTGCTCATCATCTTCATGATCACTTCCCCCCTGATGCAGCTGGGGATCGAGGTCAATCTGCCCAAGGCGTCTGCCAAGCCCATAGAGAAGAGGGAAACCCTGACAATAACCGTGCGCAAGGACGGCGCGCTCTCGATAGCAGGGGAGCTGGTGCCCCTCGCAGCTCTAGGGCAGAGCCTGGAGAGAGCCAGGGCCAGGGGGGCCAAGGGCGTGCTCATAAGGGCCGACCAGCAGGTGCCGTACGGCGCGGTGGTGAAGGTGCTCGACGCCGCGAGGAAACATGGGATAGTCGAGGTCGGTCTCGTGACGGAACTGGAGGAGGAAGCAAGACGTTGAGATCTTCCCTGCTGACCTCTCTCATCGCTCACGCGGTCTTCCTCGGCGTCATCGTATTGCCGGCGCTCTGGACGGGGAAGACGGTCACGACACAGGTGATGAACGTCAAACTCATCGCGGAAGAGAAACCCAGGCCCGCGCCCCCCAAACCCGCGCCCGAGAAGAAGCCCGAGGTCGTCAAGGAAGAGAAGGCTCCGGAACCCGAGAAGAAGGCCGAGCCCAAGATGACCTATAAACCCGAGAAGAAGACGACGAAGAAGAAGACCGAGCCCAAGCCGGAGAGCACGGCCAAGAAGGCCGAGCCCGAAAAGAAGCCGTCCGCGGCCGCCGCGGGGTCCGCCGTGACGGTGGACGACCCGGACTTCAAGTTCGCCTACTACCTTGAGATCATCAGGGAGCGGGTGGGCTCGAACTGGTCCCCCCCTCCCATTTCCGGCTCGGGAAGTCCGACCTCGTCCGTCATATACTTCAGAATCTCCAAGTCGGGCGGCATCGCCGACACCAAGGTCGAGAGGAAATCCGGATACGACCTGTTCGACAAGGCCGCCGTGAGAGCAATTAAACTGTGCGACCCGCTGCCGCCGCTGCCGGCGGGTTACAAGAGCAAATGGTTGGGAGTTCACTTTGAATTCGAACAGACATCCGAGCAGCCCTGAAAGACGCAAGTCGAATCGGCATTCGCCCTTCAAAGCGTTATGTGCCTTGAGCCTGTTTCTGCTCGTGGCGGGGGCCGCCTGCCCCTGCCTCGGGCAGAAGGACGTCCACCTGAGGATCACGTCGGACTCATTCAGCCGGATCAAGATCGGCTTCGCCGAGCCCTCCAGGAAGCCGACCGGGGAAGCCCGGGAGAAATACGAGACCTATATCGAAACGCTGGAAAAGGACCTCAAGCTGACCGGCTACTTCGAGATCGTGGACGTCAAGGATGGCGACATGCACGCCGTGGTCGAGTCGGAAATCGCACTGGCCGGAGGAGACGTAACCGCGGGTGTCAAGCTCGCCGACTTCAACTCCAAGGCCTCCGTCTTCAGCCGCAGGTACCGGGAGCCGGCCGGCGAGATCGTCAAGCTGACCCATACGGTCGCCGACGACATCGTGTACGCCCTCACCGGGAGGCACGGTATCGCCAATACGAGGATCGCCTTCGTGGCGGGCGAGAAGGGCAAATCTCATCTGTATATGGTCGACATCGACGGCAGGAATCTTGAACGACTCACCGAGACCCCGAGCATAGTCATGGGGCCAGCATGGTCGCCGGACGGGACAAGGATCGCATACCTCTCCTATGAAAGCGGGGTGCCCGCCGTCTATATACTCAACGTCATGACCATGGCGAGGACCAGGTTCTCCTCGTTCGAGGGCCTCAACTCCTCCCCCGCATGGGCGCCGGACGGGGATAGGATCGCGCTCACCCTGAGCAAGGACGGCAATCCCGAAGTCTACATAATCTCCTTAGACGGCATGACGAGAAAGCGACTCACCTACTATTCAGGAATAGACACGTCCCCTACCTGGGCCCCCAACGGCATCGAGCTCGCGTTCACCTCCGACCGCGCGGGTTCGCCCCACATATTCGTGACGGACGTCCAGGGCCTCTCCCCCAGGCGCATAAGCTACGGCAGCTATTACAACACCTCCCCGGCGTGGTCGCCGGAGGGGGATCTCATAGCTTATGTGTCGAGAGTGGAGGGACGTTTTCAGATATTCGCGGCCGACCCGTTCGGAATTTCCTCGACCCAGCTCACGTCCGGCGGAAACAACGAGGACCCCGGCTGGTCGCCGGACGGCATGCATCTGGTTTTTTGCTCGACAGCAGCAGGCAATTCCGCTATCTACATTATGAACCGTGACGGCGGGAACAAGACCAAGATATTCGACGGACTCGTGGGACCGCGGAGCCCCAGCTGGGCGACCCTGCCGGGCCACCAGAGGACACAGGGCCTCGCGGCGGAGTAACGACAAGGAGGAATCATGAGAGTCATTGCGATTTTGCTGGTAATAGCGCTGGCCGTTACCATCGTGGGCTGCGGCAAGAAGAAGGCCGAACCCGACATCGACGCCGAACGCGAGGCGGCCGAAAGGGCCGCGCGCGAGGCCGAGGCCGCCAAGGAGCCCAAGCTCCCCGAGCGCGAAGTCGAACCGGTCGTGCCCGTCCGGCCCGAGGACATAAAGCTGGACAACATCTACTTCGAGTTCGACAAGTACGACCTCACCCCCGAGTCCAAGATGACGCTCTCGGCGAACGCGAGCATCATGATGGAGCACTCGAGCTTCAGTATCCTCATCGAGGGGCACTGTGACGAGAGAGGCACGGAGGACTACAACCTCGCCCTCGGCGAGAAGCGCGCTCTCGCGGCGAGGGACTACCTCGTGGGATTCGGGATTGCGAAAGACCGCATATCCGTAATAAGCTATGGTGAGGAAAAGCCGGTGGATCCCCGGCACAACGAGGAAGCCTGGGCGAAGAATCGAAGGGCCCGGTTCGTCGTAACCAAGTAGGGCCGGGAACCTGACAGGGGAAGCCACAATGATAAGAAGGAGACTGCTGGTTCTGCTTTTCCTCTTCGCGGGGATCCTGCTGCTCTGCGGCTGCTACGGAAAGAAAATCTACGAACTCGAAACCCAGGCGGCCAGGCAGGAGAGGGTCATCGAGGCGCTTGAGGACTCACTGGCCATGAGCCGCCGGGCCATAGCCGATCTCGATTCGCTGGTGGGAAGGGAATCCGTTCCGTACCGCACGCGCAGAGCCGACATGGGAACCAGGATGGACGAGCTCCAGACGAGGGTCGAAATACTCGAGTCCCTTGTAAAGGAGAACAGGTATCGCATCTCGCAGGCCACCTTGAGGGGCGGCGCGGGAGCCGGGGTCGGGGCCGGCATCGGAGCCGGGGCCGCAACTCCGGCGGGGGAAGACTCGGTGATGATGCAGGCGTCGCTCGCGCAGCATCTCTTCGAGACCGCCTACGTGGATTTTACCAAGGGCGACTTCGAGTCCGCAATCGCGGGTTTCTCGGACTTCGTCAGCGGCTTTCCCATGACCGACTTTTCGGACGACGCGCAGTTCATGATAGGCCGGTCCCACTTCCTCCTCGGTGATTATGACGACGCCATAGTCGAATTCCGCAAGGTGCTGGACAATTACCCGTCGGGAGACCGGGTGCCGCCGGCCATGTACAATCTCGGACTCTGCTATATCGAGATAGATGATATAGAGACCGCCAGGGAGTACTTCAAGATAGTGGTCTCGAGGTACCCCACGACGATGGAGGCGCGAGAGGCGCAGTCAACGCTGTCTACCCTGCCCCCTCCCCCGCCCCCTGAAGAGGAGGACTGAGGAGGCAGGCTTTGCTCATAAGAGTCAAGCAGATTCTAAAGGGCAAAGGCATTGACGAGGAGACGGTAGAGAAGACCTACGAGCTCATAAAGGGCTCGGGTAAATACCCGGCGAAAATGCCGCCCCCCTATCTCGCCATTGCCATTGAGCTCATCGAGCGCGATCTCAAGAACCCGGGCCGCGTCCAGATTCATATAAGCGAGAAACCGCGCAAGCACGCCGTGGGCATGCCGTCTGTGACCTTCGCCGTGCTGGCGCTGGACTGGCCCGGCCTTCTCAACTCCTGCACAGGAACCCTCCATGAGAAGGGCTTCAACGTCGCCTTTTGCGAGGCCATCGTCATCGACGAGCCCGACAAGCGGGTGGGCCTCGTCTTCATGGAGATCGAGGCCGGCGACAAGGAGGAGTTCGAACACCTTCTGAGCATGGAAGGCGAGATACAGCAGAGCCTCATAAGGGCGGCCGCCGCGGAAACCGGCAAGGACGAGCTGCTGATTCTGGAGACCAGAAAGGCCGAGCAGTACTCGCTGGTCGCCAAGGAGCTCAAGTCGATAGGCGACCCGTCCGACTACCAGGCCTTCTTCGGCCGCAAGGGGGAGGCAGTGCGGTTCTTCGCCGCAAGGACCTTCGCCTACCTCACCGAAAGGGACCCCAAGGACCTCGCCGAACAGATACATGACAACTTCGCATTCATAAGAGGGGTCAGGGAAACCGGGAAGATCTACGCCAACTCGGGCAACGTGAGCACCCCCGCGGGAGACCTCACGGGCATCTCGGTGGCCGCATACGGTCACGACCTCTCAATGGGGGACGTGTTCCGGCTCATAGAGGAAGTGGCGCCCGGTTACCAGCGCAAATACGACAAGGCCTTCATAACGGGCGAAGGCATCAATGTCATGAGAATCGAATTCGTGGACGCCAAGGGGATGCCGCTCACGCATGACCATCGGGTTGAACTCGTGCAGAAAATACTCGCCTTCAAGGAGGCCCCCGCCTGCAACAGGCTCTCGCCCGGCGTGGAACTCGTCGGGAGGAAGATATGCCCCGCGATGCTCGAAGAGGAACGCGAGATACACATCCCGCAGGTGTACATGCATCCGCACAGCAGGTCCAATGTGAAGGTGATTATCGTGGCGTCCGGCAACGACAGGGGCCAGGCCTTCAAGTGCATCGAGGAGATTAACAAGATCAAGGGGCTGGAGGCCGCTATGCCCGACCCGCCGTCTATTGTTCAGCATGGCGACGGCGCCTCCGCGGGCTTGCAGGAAGTCGCCATCATCGACGTATGGATAAATTTCGAGGCCTTTTTCGGGACGCCCCGGGGGCCTTACGATGACGAGCTCATTCTTATAGCCATAGAGGAGGCGCTGAGGCGGGCGAGGGATATCGGACCGCGCCTGCGCATATTCGACAGGACGGGCAGACAGCTCCGCAGGGTGCGCACCGAGCGAATTACGGCAATGGCGGCTGACCGGGGCCTGGACGCGGACCTGACGCGCCAGGTCATGGGCCGGTTCGGGGACAGGCTCATACTCTCGCCCACGGTCAGCGACGACGAGGTCTTCGCGCAGGTGGAGACCGGCGTCAGTACGGTCGGCGACTGGAAGGAATCGGGCAGTAGAGTCCCGCAGGTCAGGTGGCGCAACATAGAGATGAGCTCGGCCGGCCGGGGTTCCTCCTATACGCTCATCGCCGTGGTGCAGCGGCCCGCGTCGCCCAGCCTGGTCGGCGTCGTCAAGCTGCTGGACGGTTCGGGCGCTGAGTCCTCGGTCATATACGACGGCGAAGACTACAGGCTGGTTCTGTACCGGCTCGCACACCAGGGCCGTGCCCTCGAGGACGAAGAAATAGAGGAAATCACCGACAACTTAAGGAACATCTTAAGCGGCGACTGAGGCCCGTTCGTCCTGCTCCCTCACTCCGACTACGAAGATGCCGAGGCCTATGAGCGCGCAGCCGGCAAGGGTCGGCACGGGAAGCGCCTCGGCCAGGAAGATGCGGGCGATCAGCACGCCGAACACCAGCTCAGAGAGCAGCACTATGGCAGAGGTGAGGGCCCCGATCCTCCTTATGGCCCTGGCCCAGAGCATGAAGGCCAGCGCCGTGCAGAAAACGGCAAGGTAAATAATGGCGACCCAGGCCTCCCCCGTAATGTCCACGCCCCGCCGAAGGGCGGGCGCGGCCAGCACAAGATACACCGGCAGGGTCCAGATGAAAACGGCGGTGATAAGCGGAAATTCCTCCAGCCTCTTTTCGCTGAGCGCCTTCTTCGTCACCACTATGTATATGGCGGTGGACACCGCCGACGCCGATATCAGCAGATTGCCGAGCAAGGTGCCACCGGCACCGCCTCCGGCGGACCTCGCGGTTATGAGATACACTCCCGCCATCCCCAGAACCAGCGCTATGACCTTCCTTATCCCGATGCGTTCGGTAAGGAGTGCGGCCGACAGGGGCGCGACGAGCAAGGTGCTCGAGTTTATGATGATGGCGGCGGTTGAAGCGGGTATTTCGGTCTGAGCGCGGAACTGGAAGCCGAAGCTCGCCGCAAGCGCAAGGCCGAGAAGCGCCGGGTACCTGCCCGCGATATACTTAAGGAGAAGGCGCCCCTTGCGCGCGGCCAGCACGCCCGGAACAAGCAGGGCAGTGGCGATGACGAACCTGAGGAATAGGAATGTGTAGGGTTCGATACTCCGCAGCCCGACCTTTATGACGCTGAAAGACGTCGCCCAGAGCAGGGCGGCAAGAACCGTCATGAGGACGGCTATGTGGGATGAACGTCTCACCTGTACTGCTTCGGCTTCTCTTCGCCCCGAAGCGCGCGCAGGGCCCCCTGGGCCATCGAGTCCATTTCATGCTCGCCGGGATAGAGGAATACGCTGGGCGTGATGAAGTCGACGCGTTCCCTCACCAGGCCCACTATGAAATCCGAATGCGCGACGCCGCCCGTATATATGATAGCGTCCACTTTCCCCCTGAGCGCGGTCGCTGCGCCCCCGATTTCCTTCGCTATCTGATATGCCATTGCGCGGAGCACCAGCCCGGCCTCAGCGTTGCCCCCCCTCGCCATCTCCTCGACCCGGGCTGCGTCGTCCGTGCCCGTATAGGCCAGTAGCCCGCCCTTGCTCGTCAACTGGGCGAACATTTCGTCCCGCGTCAGCTCCCCCGAATAGCACCAGTCCATGAGCTGGGTCACCGGAAGCGTGCCGGTGCGTTGCGTTGAAAACGGCCCGCCGTCATGCGCGCAATTGACGTCTATTATCCTGCCCTTCTCGTGAACGCTGATGGAAATGCCCGTTCCGAGATGGGCGACTATGACGTTCATGTCTTCATACCGCGTTCCGAGTTCTCTCGCCGCCTTTCTCGCCACCATTTTGGCGTTAAGCGGATGGTCGAGGCTCTTGCGTTCCATCCTGGGATGGCCCGAGATTCTCGCCTCATCGATAAACTCGTCAACCGAAACCGGGTCAACCATGTAGGCGGGCTTCCCCAGCGGCGCCGCCATCTCGAAGGCCATGAGCGCGCCCAGGTTGGACGCATGATCCGTCTGCACGATGCCGTTCTTCACGTCCTCGACGAGGAGCTCGTTCACCTCATACGTGCCGCTCTCCAGCGGCTTGAGCGCGCCGCCTCGGCCGACCACGGCGTCCAGATTCGCCAGGTCGATATTCTCCTCCCCCAGGGCATCCATGATGCACTCCTCCCGGTATTCCCTCTGGGAGAAAGTGTCGGGGAATTCGCCGAGTACCTCCGGCGGGTGTGAGATCTTCCGGCTCATGACGCATTCCCCGCCGTCGTAAACGGCGATCTTGGTTGACCCTCCGCCGGGATTGATCACCAGTATCAGACTCATCCTCCCTCCTTGCCTCTGCCCTTATACTACCTTATAACGAGGACGCTGCAATGCGCCCCCGCCCCCACCCTCGCCGCCACGCTGCCCATGGCCCTTTCGCCGGGATTGCCGGCTCCCGTGCTGCCCACCACTATCAGGTCGTACCCGCCGCTCTCGGCCTCGGCGAGTATGGCTTCCGCAGGCGAATCCTCCCTGAGAAGCTTGGCCCGCGGCTTCACGACATCGCCTATTGCGCGCACGGTATCCTTCAGCGCATGTTCCCAGTCCTCAATGTAAGCTCTCTCCATCTCATCGCCGAGGTCCACCTTATACATCCTGGGAATGTTGGCGACCGTTACCACAGTCAACTCCGCGTCGAAAGCCCCGGCGATCCGCGCTGCCGCCCGGGCCGCTTCCATTGCGGGGCTCGACCCGTCGGACGCAACGAGTATCTTCTTGATCATCAGACCTGTCTCCTCCCTAGTCAGCCTCGCTCGCGCTCTTGAGGCTGCGCAGCCTGCGGAGCACTTCGCGTCTTCGTTTCATGTACCTCGCGGCCGAGGGCCTCAGCCAGTCGTCGATGTGCCACTTGAGCCACTCTCTTCCTATCCTCGGTTTCGAGCCGGCGTCTTCAAACTCCCCGCGCCCGGTATAGACGGCGAGGTTCCCGCGATAACCGCATACCGGGCAGACTATGAAGGGCGGCTCGATTCGGAAGAAATCGCTCATGCAGCCCGGGCACAGGGCTTTATCCCTTTCTACGGGGAAGCCGGCGCTCCCTGTGAGGGCCGCGCCCGTCTTCTCGAGCCTGTCGCAATTGACCCTGTGCATGAGCACATCGCCGGGCCCCTCGGCGACGATGTCGAGACATTGTTCCACTTTGAAGCCCAGCAGCCAGGCCGTCATGTTGAGATAGCTCCGCCCGACGCCCCTCCACTCCCTCTTGCCGAGCACATTCACGGTGACCGCCGGCCGGCCCGCGCGGTCGGAGGGCAGGGCGTCGGTCGTGAGCAGCCTGTCCATGAGCGCGGTAAGAAGGGAGTTCGGGGCAAGGAAGTAGACCGGCGCGGCAAGTACCAGCGCGTCGGCGGCTTCACAAAGATCGAGCAGTTTATAGAGGTCGTCCTCGAGCGGGCAGCCGTCCTTATAGACGCATTTGAGGCAGCCCATGCAATGAAGCAGATCGAAGTCCGTGAGACGGTGGAATTCGGTCTCCGCGCCCGCCGCGCGGGCCGAGTTCAATATCATACTCGCGGAGCACTCGCTGTTCCCCCATTTGCGGCCGGACGCTGCAATCCCCAGAATTCTCACTCCGATTGACCTCCGAACACAAGATTGGCAACTGGAGTTTCCCAGATTCAACGGGCCCTGTCAACTAATTGCTGGACAACGCGACGGGCGTCAATGAGAATCAGACCGGAGGTATCATCTTGGAAGAGAGATGTATCCAGTTTGAAAACGAGGGCATGAAGCTCTTCGGCATGCTGCACCTTCCCCGGGGCAAGGGCGCCAAACCATGCGTGGTCATGCTCCACGGTTATACGGGAAACCGGGTCGGCGAGCACTTCATATTCGTGAAGGCTGCGCGCGAGCTCGCGCGCAACGGCATGGCGGTCTTCCGTTTCGATTTCAGGGGTTCGGGGGAGAGCGAGGGCGACTTCAAGGACATCAGCGTGGAGAGCGAGATAAGCGACGCCCTTGAGGCGCTCAAGCTGGTAAGGGCTCTGCCCGAGATCGACGCGAAAAGGGTCGCCCTGCTGGGCCACGACCTCGGCGGATGCGTTGCAGCCTGCATCGCCGCCGAATGCGAAGCCGCCTCGGTCGCCCTCTGGGCCGCCACGGCTTTCGCCGACTATCTCGTCGAAAAAGACGGCGAGACCTTCAAGGACCCTTATATATGGCTCCCGGACGAATACCGCGGCGCCCTGGAGAAGAAGGGCAGCGTCGACATTGGGGGCTTCACCCGGGGCAAGGCCTTCTTCGAGAGCATAAGGTTCTACGACCCCCTGAGCGCGGTATCAGAATACTCCGGCCCCCTTCTGCTCCTGCACGGCAGCGAGGACCAGGGCGTTTCGCTCATCAACAGCCAGCTTCTCAACGAGAGCGCGAAGGGTCAGAAGCTGCTCGTGGTTGTGGACGGAGCGGACCACAACTTCAACAGCGGTCACTGGGAGGAACAGGTGATAGGCGCCACCGTGAGGTGGTTCGCCGAGACCCTGTAGTCCCGGCTATCCCGCCCTGAGCCTGAAGAAGTTGAGGACGGCTTCACCGAATCTCTCACTCACCGGCTCGTAATTGCGCCTGAAGTCCTCCGACTCGAAGAGGAGTATCATCCCGGGATTCCATTCGGTCACGAACTGGTCGCGCGTTATGACCGGGCGCCCGGTGAAGAACGGGTAGTGGAAGATATAGGTGGGCCTTTTCAGGAGAACATACTCCATGTCATGCTTCTCGTGACCGGCAATGCCCCCTCCGCCGGCGGGCATATCGCGGTGGGCGATATGGACGTCGTTGATGCCGAGCATGTCAATGGTATAAAGGCCCGAGTAATATGGAAGTGCGCCCGCCGCCGTGACGGCTATGGAATCCCCCGGCCGGGCATAGTCCCTCAGCCATTTGCCTATGGGGACCCAGTTGCCCTGCACCCTTATCCGGTCCTCGATCACGAAGTCCCTATCGGCGCTCGACATCGACGGGTAGAGAGTGGTGAGAAGGCCCAGTGCTGAAATGACTGCGATTAGGCCGGCTGAGGCCCGCGGGCCGAGCGAGCCGGCCAGGCGCCGTGAGACTTCGCGCGCCCCCCCGGCGGCCAGCAGGAAGAGGAGGGGAATAACGGGTACGAAGAAGCGGTGCATGGCCAGGCCGTCCCCTCCGACCGCGACGACATAGGCGATCCAGGCCGCGCATATTGCAAGGACAAGGCCCCATTTTCTGCGGCAGGCGATCAGCGGTACAATCGCCAACATAAACAACCACCCGCCCGGGGAGATGAAGTAGCCCTTCGCATAGGACAGGCCCCGTGCCGCGTGGTACAGCCCGCCGCCCGTCTTGGCATAGAAGGTGTTGGGAAACAGAAAGCCATAGTATGAATAGCGCCAGACGAAGTATGGAATGTAGCCGGCGGCGAGGGGGATGAGCCAGAGCCACAGCGCCCGGGCTCCCGGCCGGCGCCAGAGCAGGTCAACGAAGAGAATCGCGGCGATGAGAATGCCCTCCGGGCGGGTGAGCGAAGCTATGAGGGCACATGCCGAAGAGGCCATAGGGACTCTCCCGCGCTGCACGCCGCTCAGGTGGGACAGCACTGCCAGCGTCACCAGGAATGCGAAAAACGTGGTCTCGAGCCCGCCCAGGCTCCAGACGGCCATAGCCGGGCTCGCGGCCGCGAGGAGCGGCGGAAGCGCCCTCAAGGGGCCCTTGAGCCCGAAGACCGGGCCGGCATAGCGGTACAGAACCACCAGCGTCAAGGCCGAGAAAGCGAAGCAGAGCGTCTTGGTCAGCAGCACCGGGGCGATGCCGGCCTGCATGCCCAGTGCCGTGATCATCACCCACAGGAAGTTGGTATAGCCCTCGACCCTCTCCCCGGGATTGAAAACGAGCCCGTGCCCGTCCACGAGATTGCGCGCGTAGCGGTAGGAAATGTAAGCGTCGTCGACCACGTAATTGTAGGAGTATGCGTGAAAAAACAGGATGAGCACCGAACACACGAGAAGCAGTATGCCCGCCTTTAGTTCCCTGCCGGAGGTGTCGCCCATCAGTATACCCCCGGGCTAAAGACCGCCTGCGATCAGGTAAACGAGCCCGGCGTTGATGAGCACGACGCCCACCACGATCTTGGCCACGTTTTCGGTGTTACGGGCGGGGCAGCACTGGGCGTCGGAAAACTGCCAGTCCACTATCCCCCATGAACAGAGGAACACGCCACTCCCGAACATAACTGCGCCGGCGATCTTCTTGCCCGTGTCGGAGCCTTCTTCCTTCTCTTCCCCGATGAGAACCTGATTGCCCTTATCGGACTCTTCATCGACCTCGCCCACCTGGGACACGTGCGGAAGCCTGTATCGCGAGAAGGGAAGGCGCAATTCCCCGGCAGGGGCAGCGCCCGCGGAAAGGAGCAGCAAGACCAGAGCGGCCGCAACCGCTCTCAATGCCGTGCTCCTGTGGCTTGCCGTCAACTCGTCTCCAGGTCTAACGAAGTACGACTATCTTCCTGGTCGAAGAATAGGCGCCGCCTTTTATCTTTGCAAGGTAAATTCCCGGCGCCACGCGGCGCCCGCCGGCGTCCCTGAGGTCCCAGGACACCGATTGTGCGCCCGCCGGCTTGGCGAGCTCGCTTATGAATCGTCCCTCCACGTCATATATGCAGAGCGACATGGCCTCTGTATGAGGTGCCATGAGTATACTCACCTCGTCGCGAACGGGATTGGGGAGAATCGCCAGAACGTCTTTGACTGCCGCGCCGGGCAGGTCGCCGACACCTGTTTTCTCCGGAGTCCACGACCGGATCGATATGTCGTCGAGATATACGCCCTCGG
This sequence comes from bacterium, assembly GCA_050125095.1. Lineage (GTDB taxonomy): Bacteria > Arandabacterota > Arandabacteria > Arandabacterales > JALGWA01 > JALGWA01. The sequence continues at coordinate 30,748 of JASFEA010000001.1, read as the reverse complement.
CCTCGTCATCGTGGTCGCTGTAAAAGGCGAACTCAACCCAGAACAGGTCACCGGGAGTGAGTTCCGGTATGTCCGTGCTCCACTCGACCCAGTCCGAGTAGATATTCAGCGGCTCCTGCGGCGGGTTATTGAGCGCTCCTCCGGACCCGATGAACTCCACCGTATCGGCCTCTCCCCCGGCGTGTATGATTACATATACCCCGTCGCTGCCGTAGGTGGTCAGGTCGTACCAGTACCAGAAGCTGAACTCGTTCTCCTCACCGGCCATGAAGTTCACCGACGTTATGCTGCCGTCGGCGTTCCGCGGATAATAGTGGGTGGAATCGACGCCGAAGTACCAGGAGTGATCCCCCGAATGGGCGCGGTAGTCCGAGAGGTGCCAGAGGTCCGGTGAGCCGGCCCTTGTCCAGTTGCCGTCTCCCGCCTCGCAGTCGTCGGCGAACCACAGGTCGCCCACGTTGACGTATATGCTGTCGGTGAAGCCGGAGCCGTCCGAAGCATCGAGGTCGACCGTGACCACTCCGACATGGGGCTCGGGAGCGCCGCCCGTGACCGCCAGTCTGTGGAGCGAGAATCCCGTTGAACCTGCGTCTATGTTGCCCGTCGCCGTGACCGAGTCCGTGACCGAGAAATGGGGGTCTGTCGTGGAGGCGGTCGCGGTGGCCGTGCAGTAGGTGAGACCGCGGTTCATCACCTGCAGCGTGATCAGTATCTCCTCTCCGGGCTCGATTATGAAGTCGCCGTCGCCCACGATTTCGTCCATGCCGTATGAAACCACTTCGAGCACCGGCGCGGCGACCACGACCGGTACCTGGACGGTCCATTCGTTCGATAGTGTATCTTCCAGAGCGAGCTCCAGCGCAACCACGTCTCCGTTCTCGAGGCCGCCGCCCAGGGAGATCTCGAATCCGTTGGAGTGCACTTCCTGGCCGGCTCCCACGGTGCCGTAGTAGAAGACGCTGTCTGTCACCGAGCAGTCCATGTCTTTGGAACGCAGGACGCCGGAGACACCCTCGGCGTCTATCGTGCCGAAGTTCTTGACCGTGACATCTACCTCCGCGGTCTCTCCCGGGTTCGCCATCCCGTCGGCGCCGTCCAGTACGTCGCATGCCGTCCATGCCAGATGTATGCCCGCCGTCACAACATTGACGCGCTCCTGGAAGGGTAAGTGGTTGTAGGCGCTCACAGTGACAAGCAGCGAGTCGGGGCTGGCGGTATCGACGGCGAAGTCGACCGAGCCGGAAACGCCGGTATTTTCTCTGAGATAGACATCCGCGCCGTTTGAAACGCAGACAACCGCTCCTTCGCAGGCGCCGCCCGCGTCGCTCACCGTGACCCTCAGGCCGCCCCCCGTAGCCATTACGTTCCCGGGGAGGTCGACGCTGAAGGCCAGCGGCTCATCCGTCCACATCATCATCTCCGGGTCGCCCAGCAGGTTGTACTGGTACTCGCAGTACCGGAAGACGTTCTCGCCTGCGGCGAAAGGCACATAGCGCGCCTTCGCAAGTCCGTGGGCATGTCCTATGTGAACATCTTCCTCAACGAACACCCGCCGCACGAATTCATGCTGGATGATGTCCGAGTAGCCCATACCCGGATTCCCGGGAGATCCCCAGCCGTACCTGGAATTGCCCAGGAAGGCCACGCATCCGCCGTTTGGATTGTTCATGAAGTGCTCGGCGATGCAGTCGGTTTCGATGGCCGCGGGCCAGCACCCTATGGATGTCAGAATAAAGTTGCGGGGATAGTTGGTGACGCTGTCGGCGTCGGGAATGTAAATGGAACCGTCGCCCGCCCCCATCACGTAGTAATAGCAATGCCCGTCGTGTATAATGAAGTTCTGGCCTGCGTTCATGGCCGCGATAACGGTCTCGGGCGACTCGTTGCCAAGGGTCTGGTAGAGCTTGAGGATGGGATCGAACCTGGGCGGCACGCACTCCTCGTCTATCCTGTCGAGACCGATTCCGGCGTCCGTAAACGGGTTCGTCCAGAGAACCTCTCCTGCCATCAGCATCTTGAGGACGTAGTCGGAAGGCGGGTTCTTTTCGTAGAGAAGCACCTTGTCGACGAAAGTCTCCGCTTCGGCGACGCATTCGGCCGGAGCCCTGCCCACGAATACGTCCGGCAGCATGTCGACATTGTCGTCCACCTCGCCGTATGGAGCCACGCCGTTATCGTTCCAGTAATTGTCCAGATCGCCATAGAAGAGGTCGGCCCGTATTCTGTTGCCCGTGAGGCCCATCTCGCAGTCCATCGCAAAGGCCCAGCGGCCCGTGATGAGCTCGGTGTCCCCTCCCAGCAGCACATAGGCCGCCCCCCAGTTCTCGTAGGCGTCGATAATGCATGCCTTGATCTTCTCGGCCGTGTTGTCACCCGTGTAATTGACTTCGATGAAATCAAGCGTCACGCATGTGGCCGGCACGCCCTTCTCGGTCTTCCAGTCGACCAGGGGCTGGAAAGCTGCGACCAGCGAATCCACGGTGATTATGACGTATTCGAAGTCGCCGGCCGGCAGTTGAGTAGCGGCCGCGGGGACAAAATCGGGCGCGAACCTGTCTACGTCTCGCGGGTTCGACACCATGCCCCGCACTGTCTCCCCCACCGGGTCCCGGCTGCCGGCGACGCGGCGTACGGGCCGCTCCGGCCTCGCGTCAGCCAGCGAGATGCTCACGGTCATCTCATCTATCAGCATCATGGAGCGCGTAATGGGATTATAGCGAAGCGGAGACACGTAGAAACTCACTACATGACTGTTGCCCATGAAGCCTTCTTTAATTCCGCCGAGGAGCTGGTAGGGATAATATGCATTGGCGCCGTATATGGACGGATCCGGGTCCGCATAGCGCGCGGGCACTGAGCCCAGCGCGGTGGGCGGCTGAGTCGCCATTACATTGAAGCGGTCTTCGAGTTCCACCTCATGCGCGCTTTCCACGCGCACCCGCTCTACCCGGGTATTGTATGGCACCGTGATATGCACCGGATACCTGGGCAGGGAGGGCGCGCCCTCTTCGGCAAGGCAGGCCATGCCGTCGGCGCTTATAAGGTCGTAACCGTCGACCTTATCGAAAGAGAACTGGCCGCTTTCGAAGGTCAGATCGATCACCATCTGGTCATGCGCGGTCTGCTTTACGGCCGCGGCTCCCGCGGAGAATGCGGATACGAGAACGATGACTAAACCGAGAGTGAGACCCCTGTTCATCTCGTGCTCCTTTCACAACACGATCATTCACTCAGTATCGGGACGCAGACACAAGCTGCCACCTTCTATTCTACCAAAATATCGCCCCCCCTGCCACTCTTGACTATGGAGGCGGCCCCGATTACAATGTGCCCATGCGGAGAGCACATGTAATCGCGCTCATATTGGTCGCGCTCGTGGCGGTGACCGCGGCCGCCTACCTGCTCCGGGGGCGCTCCGGTCCTCCCCAGTACGTCATCCTCATCATAATGGACGCCGTGAGACCCGACCACCTGGGCTGCTATGGTTACGAGCGCGACACAAGCCCCAGGATCGACGACCTCGCCGCCCGGGGAACCCTGTTTGAGGGCGCCGTTTCGCAGGCGCCGTGGACGCTGCCGTCGGTGGCGACGTTGCTGTCATCCACCTTTCCGTCCCAGCACGGCGCAAGGAGGCGCGAGGGCAAGAACGTACCCCTGAAGACGGGCGAGAATACTTTCGTGGAAGTGCTGGCCGCGAGCGGCTACAAGACCTGCGCAATGAGCACGGCCGAACTCTACAAACCGGCGCTCGGCCTCAAACAGGGCTTCGATGAATCGTATGTGATCGGGGGCACGAAAGACGTACTTGAGAAAATCGCCGCAATGGAACTCTCCGGGGCCGCCATAAAGTGGTTGCGCCGCCAGCGGGAGGAGAAGTGCTTCCTCCTTGTCCACCATTACGATACGCACTATCCATACAGAGCCAGCGCCGCATGCATAAACCGCTTCGATCCCGAATATAACGGGGAGTACCGCCTCAGGTTCGGCGATTCATCATTGAGAATACTCAAGAAGGCCAGAATAGGGAGGCTGTCGGAGATCGGGCTCACAGACGGCGACATGCGGCATATCAAGGCGCTTTACGACTGCGAGATTGTCCGCACTGACTCATCCATAGGTGCGCTGGTGGATTCGCTCGAGGCCTGGGGCAGGCTCGACAGGGCGATGATAATAATCACGGCCGACCACGGCGAGGAATTCCTGGAGCACGGGAGCCTGGACCACGGGCAGACGGTTTATGACGAGAGCCTCAGGGTGCCGCTGGTGGTATTCGCTCCATCATGCGTGGAGGCGGGCCGCAGGGTGCCCGAGCAGGTGGGCCTGATCGACCTGGGCCCCACCGTCCTCCAATCGGCGGGCATAGATGTGCCCGGGCACTTCGAGGGGAGGAGTCTCATGCCCTTCATGTCGGATAGATTCGAAAACAGCGAGGACGGCCTGCGCCCGGGCGGGCTTCCATATTCATGCTACCTGGCCGAGTCCATTGCCCACCGGCCCGAGAGGAAGGCCCTGCGCTGTCCGCCATACAAGCTCATATTCGATCCCTTCTTCGGGTCAACCGAGGTGTACAACCTCGATACGGACCCGCGGGAGACCAGCGACATCTCCCCCGCCAATCCGGACATGGCGGACCAGCTTGTGGATCTCCTGCTGACCGCCATGGAGTCATATTACCCCGGGGGCTGGGGCATCGCCTGGAGAAACCAGAACGCGAGGGGCCGAATCGAAGGCAGCGTCCAGATCCCGGCGGGCCTGATAGAGACGGCCGGCCACAATATACTCCCGGACGTCGACAGTCATGTCGACGCCCTGGCGACATCCCCTGACAGAAGAACTGTAACCTTCGGCAGCCAGCTCGGCCGGACATGGGAAGGCGTCGAACTCCGCATGGCCGGTGCTGCAGAGGCCGGCTTCGACATAGAGGTCACGGGCTCCGGAAAAGTCATGACGCAGGTGGGAAACCAGCTGCGCGAACTCTCGTTCCCGGTGACGCTGCGTCCGGATGAGGCCAGGGTGGGCCGTCGGGACCTTGGCCGCGTATTCGCCGAGACCCCGGCGGACCTGGTGGTCTTCTGGGTGGACCCGGGCAGCCAGCCCACCGCCCTCGATGAAAAGCAGGAAGAACTGCGCCGGAAGCTGAAAGCCATTGGTTACATAGACTGACAGGCCGGCAGGGCTATTTCACCCTCTCGACGATCCACCTGGTAATCGTGTCCAGAGCGGCCGGCGCGAAGGTCTCGTCTATCTTGCCGTACTCGTCCGGAAGGCCGGTCCGGGCGGTCTGGAAAATGTGGTTGAGACCGGGGACGACCTCCACCCGGTAGTCCCTGTTGCCGCCCGCCCTGAGAGCGCGCTCGACCGCGTCGGTGTTGCCCTCTGGCGGAACCTGTATGTCCTTTTCTCCATAAAGAGCCAGCACCGGGCACCTTACCTTCTTAAGAGCGGCGCCGGGGTCGTAGGCGAGCGCGAACCTGAACCACGGGGATATGAACCTCTGAATCGCGTTCTCCATCCTCGAAGGCGGGGTGTTGGGATCCATTTCCAGCATTATGTCCCTTATCTTCTGTGCCGCGGCTTCGTCGCTGTCATCCGAAAGCAGTACCGCATACATGCGCTCCTGCATCTCGCGCTTGGCCGCGATGACGTCCTCGCTCATCCCGAAAGCTCTTCCCGCCGACTCCTCGTACTGGTAGTTGTACTCGTCGCCGGGAAGGCCCGGCGCCGCCAGCATTACGATGAAGGCGATATCCCGGTGCCGCTCAGCCACCATGGGCGCTATGAGCCCCCCCTCGCTGTGCCCGATAAGGCCGATTCGCCCGGAGTCGATCTCCGGACGTGACCTGAGATAGGCCAGCGCCGCGGCGGCGTCACCCGCATAGTCCCCGGTCGTAGCCTTCGACCGGTCGCCGGTGGACTCACCCACTCCGCGGTCGTCGTATCGCAGCACTGCAATGCCATTCCTGGCCAGGTGATCGGCCAGCACGAGAAACGGCCGGTGACGCAGCATGGTCGCGTCCCTGTCCTGGGCACCGCCGCCCGAAATGAGGACGGCCGCGGGCACCGGCCTGCCCTCAAGCGGTATGGTGAGAGTCGCGCCGAACTCGGCTCCGGCTTCACGGTTCTCGAACCCGACCTCCTCGACATCATAGGGGAAAGGCGGCCGCGGCTCCTGGGGCCTCGGGTGCTTGAAAATCTCAGGTACCCTGGCCAGGACAAGCGGCTGCGTGACTCGGGCCTGGGTCCATACGCCCTCTATCACATTGTCCGACTCGAGTACGGTGCCGTTGAAGGACCCGGCGACGGTGGCGACTTCGATGTGTATATCACGGTCCTGATAGACGATCCTGTTCGCCAGCACTTCCCTGTCATCCTGGTCAGGGGTCATGAGGAACGCCGTCAGAGTCCCGACCGGCGATTTCTCTATCTTGAAGACTATTCTGACTTCAACGCCCGGGTACTGGAGCCTGCCCTCCCAGAGTCCCAGGACGAGGTCGCTTCCACGGTCCGCACCGCATCCCGACAGAAGCGCAAGCACTAAGAGTATGACCGAGATGAACCTGGCTTTCGGCATTCCGCCCTCCGTATCGTCTGTTTGGCTGTCATTCAATATCTTATAACGCATCCCTTCGCCCTGCCACATTATTCGCAGTTGATTTAGGTTGAAATATACCTCCCGGCGAATACAATAAAGACATCTGATAATGGCTACCGTGGACCCTCCGTGCATTTCACACAGGGAGTAATCAGTAATGAAGAAAGCGGGAACTCTGGCGGTTCTTCTTGCAGCCTCACTGGTCGCCGGCGCGGCGGCGCCGGCATTCGGACAGGATGACGCCGGCTGGCCCGAGCGCGGCGAAGAAATCAAGTCCATGGGATTCCATTCCAAGTACAAGCCCTACGCCGGGGCCATGCTCAAGTGGGACCGGCGCGAGGAGGAATCCCGCGGGGGCGGCGAGGTCCTTCTGGGCGTTTACCGCGACCTGGGAAATCCCAACATGGGCATAGGCCTCATGGGCGAGGCTTACCTCGCCGCGATAGAATCCGAAGCCGACGGGGGCCTTCGCGGTTTTTTCACGGTAAAGACGTTTCTCCTGGGCATCGGCGCGGACTATTCCTTCAGGGAGGAGACGCTGAGATTCATCTGGAACATACAGCTCCCCATGTGGAGGGGCGGGCCCATACAGCGCGGCGGCGACTTCCGGCTTGACATCGTTTCGGGAGGCCGCGGGAGGTCCTATAACTTCGGCATAGTCACGCCTCTCCGCCAGCCGTATATGGGCAGGACTCGGCCGCGGCTGGCCCATGTGACGCTGCCGCCCGAACCCGGGCGCACATTCGAGAAGCCATACCGGCCGTCGGCCGAACTGGCGGAAGCGCTCGCCAACATCTCCGAAGGAGCCGAAGAAATCACCTACTTCACGTCTCCTTTCCTCGACCGCAAGCGCGGCTCCGACGAGGGCGACATCGTTGAATTCCGGAAGGCGCTGGCTCAGGCCCGCGAGAAATACTACGCCACCGACGAGGACTTCCCCGGGGGGCACACCTTCGAAGCCGAGATACGGTTCTACCACAGGAACCTCATTCATGCCTTCACCCTGGCCGCAGGCAGCGAAGAGGCCGGAAGCGCTCTCGCGGTAAGGGCGAGGGAGATACTCTTAGAGGAGGTCGTGCTTCCCTATAACCGGCTCCTGGGCCAGTGGAAGGCCAATGACACTCTGCTTGGACTGGGGGCAGAGGCGGAAGAAGCCTTCCACGATTACCTGCTTGAGGCATCCGGCCTCCCCGGGGAGCAAGTGAGGGCGGCCGAATACGTCTTTCACCGCCTTATCGAGATCATGGATGAGAGCAGGGCCCGGCAGCGCAAGCTCTGGCGGACGCCCCGGGTGGTCTGGCTGCCGCTCCACTACGTTTTCACAATTGAGGACCACGACACCCAGAGCGAGATTGACGCCATTCTCGAGAAGTTCCTCGAGTCCGAGATGACCACGGGCAATGACATTCACTATATCATCAATGAGCAGTTCCAGTGGGAGCTCCACCGCATGATACACGCGGCGGAGGACTATCACGTCCTCTGGATTCACGACTACAAGGGCGTGAACGCGGCCGGCACGCCGGACACCGTCGGCTACGCCATGACCACTGAAGGATATATGCGGGCCCTCATCGACAAGGTCAGGGAGTTCGATAAGACGGGCAAAATACCTACATATATCATCATAATCGACGAGTTCTATTACGCCGTCAATGACGGCGCGCTCTGGCTCGAGCTCCTCGCGGACCCGCTTAGGCACAGGATGAGCCTCCCCGGGGGCTTTGAGGGGTGGGAAGAAGAGATACTCAGTCTACAGGATGAATTGCGCAAGGCCGTGGCCGAATCGGAAGAGCTGCAGAATGGACTCAGGATATACGGCAAGGACTGGCTCTATAACAAGATAAAAGTGCATGTGAATATCACCAACCCCTCGGACCTTTCGTTCAGGGCCTCCCATCTCTTTGACTACTTCCCGCTTGCGCCCGACAACGTGATGAGGGACCACAGGAAGATAAGTTTCTACGACGTCACCGAACGCGACCCCGGCCGCGGCGAGTCAATGTTCACCGGGATGGGAGTGGGCGAGCATTACTCCGGGCCCACCTGGGACGACAGGGCGCTGCTGGTTCGAGGGCCCGCCGCCGTTTATACCAAGCATGCGGCGCGAGAGGTCCTCCTTTCGCAGGGATTCAAGCCGGGTGAGATTCCTCCCTGCCTCCGCCCCATTCGGAGGCCCGACAATTACACTGACATGGTCGGGGACCTGGTTGCCCGGGGATGGACTCAGCAAGCCATGCAGGCACACAACGCCACGGGCTACCTCCATCCCAAGCACGCCAACCTCGTAAAGGCCGTGCTGTACAATCTCATGCCAGCCGGCTCGCATATGTACATACCGGACTCCCTCTGGAACAGCCCCTTCTGGGGAGGGATGCTCGTCGGGGCCGCCTTCCGGGGATGCAAGGTGCTCGTGATCGCGCCTTCGCTCGAGAACGCCCCCTCGAGCGGAGTCCCCCAGATGTCACGCGCCAATGAGCTCTTCACCAAGTTTGTGGTGATACAGGAGGAGATGGCAGAGGACATAGCTCATGCCGGGGGGCTTTTCAGGACAGGCGTTTACAACCTTGACGTCGACGTCGGCAACCAGATCGCTCATGCGGAGGGCGTCCAGGAGGGGCTCAAGAAGAACCCCTGGCTGCTCGACCTCATGCCCTTCCAGCCGTCCGTGCGCGGGGTCCTCAATGAGCTAGTCGACCGCCTGGTCGCCCAGGGCTACGAGCCGGTCTACCTCGTGGCCGACGTCGAGAACCGGAAGCCCAAGCTTCATCTCAAAACGCAGTTCTTCGTGTCCCAGGAAGCCCTTGACGGGATACTCGGAGTTGAGGGCTGGCGTGAGCTTATACTCAGCTACTTCCTGGCCAGAGCGGAGCAGACGAGCCGCAGGGACGAGTATGTTAGCACAGAAGACCTCCGGGACGAGCTGTCTGACGACACCGGCAGGGTCACGACGGCCTTCTTCCAGGCGCACACGCCCGCGGAAATAGAGAGAATGGTCATATACCTCACTCTGGGCTCACACAACCAGAACTACCGCGGCAAGTTCATGGATGCCGAAGTGCTTTATGTCGTGGGCCAGCGGGGGGCCATGCTGGCCTATCTTGACTTTCTGGGCATGATCTCCACGACCACCTGGGTCAACAGCATCGAGGAACTTCAAGACCTGATGCCGAGGTACGGCGGCTTCAAGGAATGGCTGGGCCGCTGGCTCAAGACGGCACTCTAGGGCCCGCCGCCGGCCGGCGGGTGAAAGGCATGTCTCAGGTGCGCGGCCCGCTGGAGCGAACCGGAGAGGACGGGCGCAGGCGGCATGCGGGGTGATCAATCTGGAGCGCGCAGTTCGAGCACGGCCCATATGGGCTTGTGGTCGCTGGCGTCGGCTTCCCAGACTTTGCCGGACTCCAGGACGTCGAATCCCTTGACATAGATATGATCCAGCTCCAGCTCGACTATTCCCTGCGGACCCCACCTGGCGGTGGCGCCCACTCCGGCGGTGGCGCGCTCGAAGCCCACCCAGTAGAACATGGCGTCAAGGGCATCCAGGGCTTCCCGTGACACCGTATTGAAATCGCCCCCCACTATGGCGAAGCGGTGTTCGCTCATGAGGCTCCTGACGAGCGAGTCGGCCTGCGCCACCCTGGTGTCAATATTCATCAGGGCGCTTTCCGTATGACTGCTGACTACAAGTACCCTGTTGACTCCGGCGGCAACCTCCGCGACCGTGACGGCCCTGCGTGACTTTCGGACGGGATCCTCATATGGAAGCACGACCTTTCTGTGGGATATGATCGGCAGCTTTGAGAGTATGGCCGTCCCGAATTCCTTGCCGTGTTTTGCATGGACAACCGAGGGGTAGTAAACGTATTCGCAGCCGAGGCTCTCCGCGATTGCCGAGACGCCTTCAGGGTCCATCTCCTGCAGCAGAATAATGTCGGCGCCGCTGAGCTCGGGGAATCCGCGCAGTTCAGCAATCGCCAGATCGATTCGCTCGGCCAGGGCCACGTTATAGGAGACGACTTTGGCGGTTCCCGAGAACTCCGCCGTCTCGGAGCGAAAGTCACCTTCATACACCGGCCCGCCGGGTTCGGTGTACGTCCTCCGCATTCCACAGGATGCGGCTGTCAGCGCCATAATAATCGCGAGTGATGCGAGTGCCGAACCTCGTGGACCCCTCATAATCCCCCCGTTCAAGACCTCAATATATGGAATCTCGACCATATCCCCGTCATTGTCAACCGGCAAGTGGCCTGGAGAACGGCGACACAAGCCCGGCATTGACAACCCCCGGAGGACACGCCTATAATCTGGAAACGCTCGCTCACCCAAGGAGGATTGCATGAAACTCGCCGCCTGCCTCGCGCTATTCTGCCTCGCTGCCGTGGCATTGACCTGCTCGCAGCAGACAGCCGTAAACGCCGACTACGATACCTCCGCGGACTTCTCGGTATACAGGACCTATGCCTGGCTCGATGAAGTCCTGCCGCCGGACAAGATCCCCGAGCACCTGAGGACCGCCGGCGATATAACCGACATGCGCATCCGAAGCGCGGTAGACAGCGAGATGGCGGCCAAGGGTTTCACCGCCACGACGTCCAGCCCGGACATCGTCGTGTTCTACCACGTCGGCGTCGAAGATAAAGTGGACGTCACCGACTGGGGCTACTCCTACGCCTCAACCGGGCGCTACTGGGGATGGAATACTAGGAACGTGGACACTTATGAATACCAGGAGGGCACGCTCATAATAGATTTCGTGGACGCCAACACCAAGGTGCTGGTCTGGAGGGGTTCGGCGCAGAAGGTGCTTGAGAATCTGACGCCGGAGGAGGCCGACCAGATGATCAAAGACATCGTCCGGGAAGTCATGGCGCTCTACCCGCCCACGGGGCAGGCCCAGTGATGAGGATGTTCGGGACCAAGCAGGCGAAGAGGCCTTTTGTGTGATCCCTGCGGAAGGGCCGGTTCCGGCTGCCTGATACGGAAGCCGGCTAATGCGTGTCCACTATGCCTATCCCCACGCTCCACCACGAGACCGGAGCGACGTCCTCACTTTCGAATGCATAGTGATACTTGAACCGCAGCATGGCGTATCCATAGGAGAACTGGAAAAGCGTCCCGATCTCGGCGCAGAGCCCGAAGTTCCAGGCTTTCTGCTTCATCGTATAGACGCCGATTTCGAGTTTCTCCTCTATATAGTACGCCCCTCCCCCGCCCCCGATATAGGGTATAAACCGGGGATAGTCCCTGAATGAACCGAAGTAATAGCTCGTGGTGAGAAGCACGGGAATCGCATACAGCCGGCGTGTCTGGGTGCCGCTCACATGGCCGTCCTCGATCTCTATTGTCTTGCTGCTCACTTCGTTGAATAGGCGCCAGTCAAAAGACGCGCCCATTGCAAAACGCGGCGTCATGAACCCCTTGACGTCGAGACCGAAACTTCGCCAGGAGAACTTGCCTATAAACTCCCGGGTATCGCCCGTGGGAAACGACGGGTCCCAGGACAGGCTCGTAAGCGATCCCTGGCCGACGGCGGCAGGTGCCGAGGAAATCAATATGAGCAACGCAATCAGTGCGGCCAGCAGGTTGTTCTTCATCTATCAGTCCGCTCCTAGGTATGGCGACTGGCTGAAAGCCCGGTCGATGAAGTCGACCAGTCTCTGGGGAGCGCCCGAGGCTTCCTCCATAAGCACGCCGTTCATGGCGGCCGTCCAGATCCCCTTCATCTCCTCTTCCTCATCCGCTTCCCTGATGTCACCCATGTCGATAAGAAGCGTGCCCGTTGAGAAAGTATACACGCCTCCGCTGCCGTAGTACGGACTCTGGTAATACCAGTCTGTGGTTCCGCCAGGCCACTGGCCCCACCATCCCCACCTGGGAAGCCAGGGGTAACTATACGCCTGCCAGTCGGACGAAGTGGCCGAGACCATGACGATTATGTCGGGGTCCTCGTTCTCGGGGTCACTCTCCCTCCTGTAGCCTATTGCCTGGAGATTATACTCCACCCTCTCGAGAATGAGGTCATCGTAGTCATGCGTGAGAGACTGGCCCGGATTCTGGGGATCCTGGAAATGCACCACCGAATCGGGCATAAGGTAAGTCCGTATGGAGCCGTAATCGGTTTCCTTATCGTAGAGCGTCACCACGACATCATAGTCCTCGGCGTTCTGGAAGGCGCCCTCGGGGGTGCACGACGCGAGCATGACGCTTCCCAGGGCAGCCGCAATCAGGCCGACGGCGGCCCTGATGGCGCAAATTCTGAGCCCTCTGATTCTCATATGGCCATCCTCCTTCACCACCACTTACCCTAACACTAACCCATGCATAAAGAATCGTCCAGAACCAAGACGGACTCGAGCGAATCCGGAACAGCTCCGTTCCGCGGCCGGGCGGCCCCTCCCGCCGCCCTCAACAGAAGAAGCTCACGCCGATAGATGGGCCGTCAATGACAACATCCAGGCCAGTATATACACCTTGCCCCGGTAGGTCATATGTGACAAGCCCTTTCCGGTAACGATACACCGATCCACGGCGTCCTGTCTACGGAAGCGGTGACCCCTTGATGAGCGATGGCTGGCCTGAGGCATTAGGTGCTCGCAAACTCCGGGCTTCTGTGCTATAAAGAGCAGGAAGCGCAACAAAGAGCATATCGCGGGAGGATACATATGAATGCGTCCTTGAGGCTCCACGGGCAGGCCCCTGTGAGGGCCTTGACCGCAATCGCCTTGCTTTGTGTATCGGCCTGCTCTTCGTCCCCCGGCATGACGCCCCTCATGGAGCATGCCGGTGTCAGGGACATGTCGGCGGCCGAACTCAGGATAAGGATGCACGAATTCGCGGTGCGCTATCCTGTTCTGATCGAGGAGGCCGCCTACAGGATAGACGCGGGGACGGACGACCCCGAGATCTATAAGCAGGCACTGCTGTGGAAGATCTATGCCATACCGGCCTATCACAAGGCCATGTTCAGGCTGGACCCCTATGCGGCGCTCATCGATACGTGGGTGCTCACCGTACAGATGAGGGACTACTTCGCCACCGGCCCGGGAGCCGGGGCCTTCGGCGAGGGGCAGGCCATCGCCCTCGAGGCGGCCGAAGGCATGGAGAGGGAACTCGCCGGCATTGCAGCGCTGGCACTGGGCGATGACGGGGTTGCCGCGGTAAGACATGACGTCTATGGCTGGGCCCAGGATCACCCCGTTCAGAGTCACTTCTTCATTCGCGACTCGGTCATTCCCCTTGTCGCCGGGGTGATGGTCGCCCAGAAGCCGGACTGGACCGCGGGTTTCGAGTCCCTGGAGGAGAGCGTCCAGGAGCTGCGGATGCGCCTGACCGTTTACACCGACATAATCCCCAGGCAGGTTCAGTGGCAGCTGGAGCTCGCCTCGCTGGGCCTCATGGAGGTCGAGGACATCCAGGTCGCTTTCAGGGACATCTCCGAGCTACGCGGGAGCCTCGACAGGATGGACAACTCCCTGTCAGGGGGTTTCGGAAGGACTGCAGGGTCAATAGACGACGTCAACTCGTCCATCTCGGGTGGATTCGACAGGCTGGGAGTGACGCTTGTCGACGGAATCCGAAACCAGAGGATTGAGGCTTTCGCGGGCCTGAGCACCGACCTGGAACCGGTGCTCGCCGAGCTCCAGAAGACTGTGGACGGCGCCGCGGCAGATTACGAGGCCCGCACAAGAGCGGTGGTGGACCACGCCTTCTGGAGGGGCCTGATACTCATCGGGGCCATCTTCGCCGGGCTCGCCGCTTACCGGGTCGCTACGCGTCCCCGGAAATAGGCGGTCGTTCTCCCCCCGGCTTCCCCGCCGGCCGCAGGAGAGAATAGACGTGGTCATCGTAGGGGTCAGGTCTGAAAATGCACAACAGCCGGGGTCAGGTCTGAAAATGCGCAACGTCCTCAGGACCCGCCGACATTTCACCTGCGCGTGCGGTTGCTCCCGCCCTTTGCGCCGCTCGGCCGCTGCTGGGTCTGGGGCCGTTGCCGGCCCGCGGGCTGGGTGCTCTGCCAGTTATTATAGGTCTGGGTCCTCTGATTCCCACGGTCGCGCGCCATGGACTGCCGGTTGAGATCTGATCTATTGCTATTGAAATTCTGCCTCGTACTCGGCGAGGACCTGTCGGGGCTGTTCCAGTTGCCCCCGTCCCGCGACTGCCACCCGCTGTCGGTCTTTCTGTAGACATTGCCGTTCTTGTCGGCAAACACATTATTCTGAGTCTGGGCAGGTCTACTCCTGTCCATAGTCGAACCATCCGCAGGGGATGCCGGCATTGTCGACGGCCGGGTCGATGGCTGCGTCGACGGCCGCGTCGATGGCTGCGTCGACGGCCGGGTCGATGGCTGCGTCGACGGCCGGGTGGACGGCTGCGTGGACGGCCGCGTCGATGGCTGCGTGGACGGCCGGGTCGACGGCCGGGTCGATGGCTGCGTCGACGGTCGGGTGGACGGCCGCGTAACGGGGCGGTCCGCCGGCCTCACTCCCGGCTTGTTTCTGTAAATGTTATTATGATTACGGAGCGCGGCGTCGGCGCGACCATGAACATAGCCCGCGCGTCGTCCGGCATAGTATCCATGGCGGTAACCATGATAATATCCGTGCCGATAGCCGTGCCTGTAACCCCATCGATAACCCCCCGGTCCCCACCAACCGCCATAATGCGGTCCCCACCAACCCCAACGCCATCCCACCCACCCGAAGCTCATACCGAAGGAAAAGCCCCAGCCGGTATAGGGATTGTAGTGGACTCCGAACCCCCAGGTCACAGGCCTCGGATAATAATATGTGCCCCACCATGGCCGGTACCACCATCCCGTGCCGTAGACGACTGTCCCCGCGTACACATAAGAGCAGGTGTATCCGGGCGTGTAACCCACATAGACGACTTCAGGCGTGGAATCATATATATAGACATACTTGACGTTATAGTGAGGGCACTCCGGGCCCATCGTCCTTATCTCATCGGGCACTTCGTCCGCTACCTCGTAAGGTCCGTCGGGCGAGCCGGATACGAACCAGACCGCGTCGTCACAGCAGTAATAGGTCCTGTCAATCATGAGCACGGCTTTGTCGGTATTCTTCGCATAATAAACACCCGAGTCGCCGCACTTCTCGAACTCCGGATCTCCGTCATAGGTGACCTCCACCGCCGCGCTGTCTCGGTGCACCGCCGCCGTCTGCGGGATCTGGTTCTCGAGCACGGCCTCCTTGGCCTCCACCGTGCCCGGGACGCTCGCCCTCACTTCTCCGATGTCCGAGTCCTCGGGGATGCTTGCAAAGTCCTCCGGCAGATCGTCCGGGGGAACGAAAGCCCAGGTACCCCCCGACATTTTTTCCGACGCATACCAGCGGCCGGCCAGAAGCACGTAGTACTTCTGGCTGTCTATCACCATTATGATGTCCGTCTCGGAGTTGGTCATATAGAGGAGACCCGTCCCCTCAATCGGCGCGAAATCTGCGGCTCCGTCAGAGACGATGAGCTCTGCGGGCTCGTCGGCAACGACGATCTCAGGGGCGACATCGGCCGAGAAACCCGCGCTGTCCATCGCCGCGGAGACCTTCTCCATGTCGTCCTCTGACATCATCTGCATCTCAGCGGCCAGGTCGCTGATTTTCTTCGGCGGCGAATCGATCTGCCTCCACTCACCTTCGAGGTTATTGGTCGAGTACCAGTAATCGCCTCCCGTCAGATAATACGTCTCAGATTGCGTGTCGTAGACTATGAAGAATGACGTGTTCACGACCGCCTTGAGGCCTTCCTCGACATCCTGTAGAACCGGGTCGCCGTCGATCAGGACCAGGACCGCGGGCTCGGTTCTGTAAATGACCCGGGGGGGATCGTTTTTGAGGTTCTCGGAGGCTGCTATCTCCTTCTCCGTGAGGTCTAGGTCAGCTATGAGCTGGTCAAGCGACATCGTCAGACCCCAGCTCTCGATCTCCGCCTTCACCACCCCTTTGAACCACTCGACCTGCTCGTCCGTCGCCTCGGGGAACTTGACCGCCGTGACTTCAGCCGATATCAGATGCACTGTCCTCTCATCGGTGTCTGTCGATACCCTGGCGTCCACCCAGGCGGCCCCGAAGACGGGCTCCTGGGCTTCGCGGCCCTTAACCGAAACGGCCGCCCGCGCGGACAGTTTGTTCCCCTCAAATGACTCCAGCTGGGGCTGGTATATGACAATAGTGGCCTCGGCCGTGTCGATCTGCTGAGGCCACTCTATCGCGCCCGATGCAGTCGACGGGCCGGCCAGGCCCACCACCACCGTCAAAGCAGTGATAATAGATTTCACCTGACAACTCCTTTTAGAAGCCCGTCCGCCCGTATAAATGAAGATATCTTATCGTAAGGCACGACAATCTCCGTCGGCCCCATAGCATAGGGCGCGATCTCGTAATAACCGAAGTGAAAAACGAGTCCGCCGGCAGCGATACCGAAGTTGTCATTCAGATCAAACTCGCCGCCCTCGAACCAGAAGCCGGCCTCCTCGAGGCTGTCGTCTTCATCCAGTTGTCTGTCCGCCCTGAAGGCCATCTCCGCCGCCCTCGTGAGTTGCTTCCGGTACCCTTCAACCAGGATATCCTTAAGATCGATCAACGAGCCGTCCGACATCCGGTAGTTGGCGAATCTCTTCCTGGAGTTGGGATGGGCGCCCCCCGCAAAGGACATCTCGGTGTAGGCGATGGAGACAAGAGAGTCACACGTGAACTCGACCGAGGCCTCTCTTTCGAGCATCCAGCCCAGCCTGTAGTCCGGGAAATCGGTCTGCATGTTCTTGTAGGCCCCAATGAAGGTATCGGCCAGCTCCGCAAGAGTGCCGGGCTCCGTATCCTCATACACGGGAGCCACCAGGCGCGCCATGATATCGCGGGCGATCGCTCCCATGGCGGAATTCGCGTCCGCCCCGCTTATTTCCGGGTAGCGCACCACTACCGACGCGCAGTCCTCCTGCGGCGCCGGACAGGTGCCATACTGCTTGCGGAACTCCCTCATCTCGAAGACGAAACCCTCACCCCCGTCGGCTCTCCTGTAGTCTTCGAGCGCCGCGAGCAGCCACTCCTCAGACGTAATGGTTCTGCCGTCCTCAAGCCTCACACGGTAGGGCTTCCCGCTCATCGTGCTCTCGGTGGCGCAGTACCTGATGAAATCCTCGGGGGTCTTCACCTTCCTCTTTGCGTACTTGTATTTCTTGAGCATATGCGAGGCCGCCTCTTCCGGATTGTGCTCCTTGTCGTTACGTATGAATACGACATCCGAAGTCCGGACGAACTCCACCAGGTAATCGATGGCCTCCTCCAGGTTTTCATCCGGAGTAGCGGTGCGGGCGGGAACGGTTAAGGCGAGAACAATCGGGAACACGGCAAGCAGCAAGATTCTCTTCATACCGACCTTCCGCATATTGGAAAGGAGTGCCCCTGGCAGAATATATCCAGACCGCGTCCGCGTGTCAAATGCGCGTCACAGCGGCAGACCTGAAACCTGCCAGATCAATACAGGAACTTGACATACAGCTGGGCGCCGAAATAAGAGAATTGAAGGGACCCGACGAAATCCATAAGCGGGTAGTCGTCGCCGTCTGCCTCTACCTTGAGCTGCAGCCCGTCGACGCCCGCCCCCACTCCCCAGTGTTTCCATCTGGAGTATTCGAGCGCCATTTGGGCGTTCAGTATGGACCCCCTGAAATTGCCGATCTTAAGGAAGAAGATGTCCAGGTTCTGTTTGAGCAACCAGCGGGGCGTGAGGATCACATCGACGCCAAGACCGAAAACCGGGAGCGGCGCGGTGATGTCCTGAGACTTGAGCTCCTCACCCTTCTTCCCGAGACCTATCGTCACCGGCATTACATAAAAGCCCAACCCGACATTCATGTCGACCCGGTTGTCGAGTACAATCGAATACTTGTACTTGGCCTTTATTATGTCGAACTTGAAGGTGCTGGTGATCGTCGTGCCCACGTAGAGCGTGTCTCCGCCCAGCTCCGGGGGCAGCTCTATATCTTCAGTGATCTCCTTCTCAGAGCGCCGGTCGAAGCTGAACCATACGAACTCGAACTTATGCCGCATGCTCTCGCCCATACGGTATGCGCCCCCGACGCGGAAGGCGTAGTCATTGGCCTTCATCCCGAGAAACTTCTCAGTATCGAGAATGAGACCGAGTCCCACATTGTCGAGCCCCAGGCGAAAAGAGCTGTTGAGGTCGGCCATGTACGCGCCCAGGTTCACGGACCCCTTCTCCCAGGGCAGCTCTGCCACGCCGTCATCAGCAGCCAGCGCGGGACAGAAACAGACCAGTAAAGCAAGCAGCACTAGCGAAGTCTTCCGGATTGTCATATGTGTATCTCTCCCTGTCTTAAATCCGACATCTATGTCTCAGAGTCTAGTGACGCTCCACAACCCGTCAAGACATATCTCTATGCGTCCCTGTCCCTCAGGCGCGAGAATTCCTCGGAGACCTCATGTTCTTTCTCGAACTCCACAAACAGATAGCCGTCGAGGAGAATTCGCGGGTCGATTCCATATCTCAGGACCTCGCCGTACACCTCTCTCTTTTGCTCGATTGGAATTTCCTTTCGCTTCGCGATCGCCCTCAGATACGCGAGATAATTCACCGTCAGAATCAGGGGATAGAAAAGAAACATCAGGGCAAGTGAAGAGCCGTTCACCCGGGTACGGTGGACCTTCTTGATCGCAAAACCGGCCACCCTCGCGAGCAGTCGCAGTTTCTGTATACCGACAGGGAACACATGCCCATAATAGACATCACCACATTCGGCGCCGTGCCCCCAGATCGAGTCCAGTTCATTGGGCGGCATCTTCTTATACGCGTATTCGCTTTCCGAAAGAAGCTGCCCGATCTTGATTCTCAGGTTGGAATAGTTGGGAGTTGTGATTAAGAGACCGCCGCCTTTCTTGAGAATGCGATTGAACTCTCGGAACATGCCGACCTGGTCGGGAATATGCTCGACTCCTTCCTGAGAGAGCACATAATCCGCCGCGCCGCTCATAAGAGGGATGTCACGCGATAGGTCGGCCTTCCTGCATTCCAGGCCATCCACCGCGAACGACTCCGGAAAGAGGTCGAAGGCCTCAACCCGGGCTCCCAGGCTCCGTAACACGTCCGAAGAACGCCCCGTCCCTGCCGGAATATCTACGACCGTCTTTCCTGCGAATCTGCTTGAATTGGAGCGCAGGAATCGCTCCACGTAGTGATGGATTCCGCCGGGGCCCGTAAGTCTCAATACGCCTCCCCTGCTAATACTCCACGCTGTACTAAAGCAGCCGACGTCTTCGCCTGCTTACGTCCAGGCCTCTCGCGCCGGTACCCTGAAGATTACAGCATAGAGCACCGGCAAGACCACCAGGACCAGAACCGTGGCCACGCCGAGACCCCGCCATTATGGTCACAGCCATGGCGGCGGAGAACGCGCCACCCGGAAGCGGTATCATTCCCATGATTGTTGTGACAGCAGCCATCGAAACCGGCCCATCGCTGACAACGCCGACAGTCTCCGTGCGCGCCTGGACGTCCCCGGCGAGAGCGCCGACGAGAATACCTGTCGCCAGAAAGACGACAAGGGGGCCGCAGACTATACCTGATCGTCGCATAGACGTTACCTCACAGATGAAGGATGACTGAGGTTCAGATACCAACCGGCGCTCAGCGTATTCGAAAAGCGGGCTCGAGTCAACTCACATCTGGCAGAGGGGCGTGCCGAAGCACGCCCCTTCATTATCCCACCCGGCCCGACCGGACCGCAAGTCCTCAGGCCGCCTACTCCAGATAAGCCAGTCCCACCATGAGCGCGACGTACTGCATGCTCTCCGCGCTACCCGACTTGAATGCGTAATTATATCTCAGCGTTACCATCAGATAGGTCTCGAACTTCAGGTTGACGAACATCCCGGCCTCGGGAGCGAGCCCGAAGTGCCAGTTGCGGTCCTCAAATGCGAAGACGCCTATCTCGTGCCGGGTCTCGATCCAGTAAGCGCCAAGACCCATTCCCAGATAGGGTATGTATTTCTGGTAGCGGTCGCGGGTGTTGACGAAGTGCCAGTGCGTATTCACCAGGAAGGGCGATGTGCTTATCCGCCTGAACTGGCCGCCTGTCACATGACCTCCCTCTACGGGCCACGTGCCGGTCTCCTGCTCGTGAAGGGTGGTCCAGTGCCAGGAGAGTCCGAAAGAGAGATTATCGTTATGGAACCAACGGCCTTCGAGGTTCCAGCCCCTCCAGCTCACCGCGTCTATGAACTCCCGCGTGTCGCCCAGCGCGAATGACACGTTGTAGGTGGCCCCTCCCATGGAACTAAAGGCTTGCGCCGACGAAGAGAGGGCGAGCAACAGCAGAATCGCAAGTACGTATTTCATATCTGTCTACCTCCCCTCGCTCGTTCCAAGGTACGGTGACTGTGCGAACGCCTGATTTACGCTGTCCTCGATCCGGTTTCCCACGCCCGCCGATTTATCATTCAATATGCCGTTCACGGTCGCAGCCCAGGGCACGGGCACGATCTCATAGTCCTCGTCGGCGTTCTTGGCGTCCCACATGTCTATGGAAAGCGTGCCGGTAGTGTACGCGTAGGAGACCTGAGGCGGCCCGGGATAGCCCCACCACCAGCCGGGGCCCCACCAGCCCCAGCCCGGATATGAGGGGTAATACGGGTACCATACGCTGTACCAGTCGCTTGATGACGCTCCCACCACTATGTAGAGGTCCGATGGGTCCGCCGAGTCGGCGTCCGCCTTGAACTGATACCCCAGATCATTCATGTTGGACTTGATCGTGGCTATTATGAGCGCGTCATGTGCCCGGCTGAGATTGTCGTCGGATGTGTCCTCCGGGTCCCTGTAATGGTAGACGGTGTCCTCCATGTAGTAGGTGACGTACTCGTTGAAGTCCTGTTCCTCATCGTAAAGCGTCAGCACTACGTCGTAGTCGGCCACCGAGTTGAAGTCGGAGCTCGGATAGCACGAGCAGAGCAGCAGCAGGAGGACAACTCCAGCCGACGCCACCGCACCCGCCGAAAGAAACTTGAGCTTGCTGAAACCATTGTGCTTCATCTTCTCAACCTCCAGTGAAGAACTGACTTGGAGAATCCCGTCAGGGGGTTACTTCTGCGTGATCACCTCCTTGCCGCGACTTCCTCCGTCGATGTACGGGGTAGGCCTCTTTTACGGCTCAATACCTATGTCAGATCATAACTGCCCTAGAATGAGAATCCAAGTACGAACTTATACATGCGGTACTTGAAGGAAGCCTCCCTTATGAGGCTCGCGCCCTCGTCGCCCCCTATGGCCACGGGCTCACCACTTCCGCGCAGCTCCGAGCCCCAGCCGAGGCCCAGGCCCAGGGTGAACCGGGCCTTCATTACCCTGAATGTGGACCCAATCATTATGCTGTAAATGTCCCAGTCGCTCACCGACAGGTTGGTCTGGACGTCCCTTCTTTTGGATGAGAAGTCCGTGGAGAAGCTGGCATAGGCTTTTACATCCTCTCCCAGTGTCTGCTCGATCCCCAGGCCGAAGTTGAGCACGCCGCGCGCCGCATGGGTAACCCCCTGACTGAGAGTATCTCCATGGGTCTGCCCCACGAAATCACCGGCACTGATGACATCGTATTCATCGACCGGGAAAAAATACTCCACGCTGAAGTGCAGGCTCGTATTGTCCAGGCTGTAGTTGGCACCGGCCCCGAGCGAGAGGGGCATCTTGTGATGGGCTTTGAGCCCCTCCTGGTACCGGACGGCCATGTAATCTCCCCGATTCGGCGGATCGCCGGTTTCATATCCCGCTTTCGTGTGGTTGGTGCCGACCTTGGCGTCGCTGTAAACGCTCAAATTGGGCGTCGTGAGTGTCAGCCCGCAGGAAATACCCTGGAAACCGAATGAGACTCCCATCTTAACCAGAATCCCGTAGTCGGAGTATCTATAGTACCCGATGTCCTGCGTACATGCCAGATTGCCGCGCTGGTCCAGAGCCTGGGTGCTCACGCCGAGACTTGCATCGTGATTCCTGAAGGTGCCGTAGGCCGTAAGGCCGAACCCTATGCCGGACCTGAGACGCCGTGCCCAGCACAGCCCGACCCATGTCTCACTCAGTTCTTCGTTAAGGTTCAGGTCACCTGCGAAAGCGCTGAGATCGATGGTATCCGGCAGGTCATAGACCCCCTGGACCACACTGCCGTAAAAGTCCAGGCGGACGCGGTGGCGGGTGAGAACCGAATAGCCCAGGCGATTCGACCCATGCCAGTCGACTTTGAACATACCGGCCACGACGATCGGCACCTGGTTGAGATTGGATGACCTTATGTCGATGTCGGTGCCACCTATGTCCTTCATCCAGACATTCGGGTAGTTGAACACCGTAGAGGTCATAACGACGTCGAGGTCTTCAGTAAGCGGAAGCGCTCCGGGATTATAGTACGTGGCGCTGAGGTCCATCACCGAACCTATGAGAGCTCCGCCCAGGAGCGAGGCTCTTGCGCCGTAGGTAAGCGTCCAGTAGTGCGAGTCCTGCGCCCACAGTGGCGTGGAGAGAGCCAACACCGCTATGGCCGCTATAGCTGCCCGTAAGGTCAGGGACAGCCGGAATCCGGCCCTGTAACCGCCAGTTTTCAGGAGCATTTAACCTCGTCCACATGCCAGAAGACAGACTGTATTCTACATTCACGGCCTCCGGACGTCAATCCAAAGCGCGGCTATTATGGTTGACACGCTGCAGGACCGCATTTACAATAAGCGCGCACAGGATCCACCGGGGCAAGTCGATGGAAAGCAAGGAGGTATTAAAATGAGACTGGTTGCCGCAGCTTCAGCCTTCCTCTTACTGGCTATGCTGGCCGGGTGTTCGTCAGTCGATGTCAAGACCGATTACGACCCGGACGTCGATTTCAGCAAGTACAAGACTTACGCCTGGGTCGGAGACAGCGGAGTCATTGAAGGAAGCTCACTGGCCGATTACCCGCTGGTCGCCAAGCGCGTCGCCGAGTCCGTGAACAGGGACCTGAAGGCCAGGGGTTTTGCCATGGTGGACGACCCCGAGAACGCCGACTTCGCGGTAGTGATTCACGCGGGCACCCAGGAGAAAATGCAGGTTACCAATTACGGGGGCTACTCCGGATATTACAGTTACGACCCGTGGTGGGGACCCTATGGCGGCCACACAGACGTCAGCTACTACACCGAAGGCACCCTTGTTATCGACTTCGTGGACGTCGGGACCAAGGAGCTGGCCTGGAGGGGACTGGGGACCGCCATAGTGAAGGGCTACAGCACTCCCGAGGACGCACAGAAGAACATAGACAAGGTCGTCGACAGAATCCTGGCCGGTTTTCCGCCCAAGTAAGGCAGAAACACAAGATTCATAGAAGAGAAGCGCCGTTGCCCGCGGGTAGCGGCGCTCTCTTCAGGCGATCCCCTTTCCCAGTTCTATCCAGACGCTGAGGATCTTTCTATACCTTCCTTCGATATCGCGCTTCGCCCGTCCGCCGCCGGGAAGCCTTTTTCCGGGCCAGAGAAGCACGAAAGGCGTGGCAACCACCAGGGCCACCGGCAGCAATACCATGAAGATCATGAAGAGCATGACCATGAATACGGTTTGAAAGAAATCGCCCAGGCTGCCACTCACCTCACTTTCAGGGTCAGCACCCAACGGCGAAGCCCGTCGTGCTCTCTGTACTCCATTTCATCGGCATATTCGCCCAGCGCCTCGCGGAGCTCAGACTCCGCAGGGAAGTTCTTGACGACCTCGAATTCGGTGCCGTCGTCGAATCTCCGCATATGAATGCAGTTCCCGTCTTCATCGTAATGCGAGAACATGGCGTCAAGACCGGGGCTCGGCAACATATCGAGAAGAACCACTGCGCTTCCCCGCCGGAGCTTCTCCATCATGCTACGGGCAAACACCGGCACATGGGACCGGGGAATATGCGACCACCAGTCCGCGGCGAATGCCGTGTCGAATTCACCCTTCACTCCTTCGAGCGAGTATGCGTCCTCATTGAGGAAAGTGACATTGTCCCGTGCATAGGTCTTCGACCGGGCAATCCGGAGGTAGGCCGGACTCCGGTCGGTGGCGACAACCGCCTTTGCGCGCCTGGAGAGGACCTGGGTCCAGTTACCTGTGCCGCACGCGATCTCGAGCACGTCCCTGTCACTGACGAAGGGCTCGACCCACTCGATTATGGGCGCAAGCAGCTCCTCCATGGCCTCGTTGGTCGTGTACCCCATGAACTTGTCATGCAGCGGCGCCACCTTGTCGTAATAGGCGTTCATCTCTTCGATTCGTCTCCTGCCCCTCATCTCACTTGCCCCTCTTATGCCTGTAGTACCTCCGGTACCAGGAAGACGACTTCTTCCAAAGCTGGAAATCCGCGTCGCCCGGAAACATGTTGACCCTGAAGACCTGGAAACGGTCGTCCTCGATATGAAGTCCGCCCGTGTCTGTTGATATGCCGAAGACGAAGCCGGCCTGCTGCGTCAGCCTCTTGACGCGCTCGTCCACGCGCCCGCCCGGATAGGCGAAGGAAACGATCTCCGCCCCGAGGTCGGCCTCAAGGCGCCTCCTGCTCTCTTCGATCTCCCATTTCGCCTGGCCGTAGTCCATGGCCGTGAGGTCCGGATGCGTCATGGAATGGGCTCCAATCTCCCAGCCCGCCTGAAGAAACGCCTTCTTCTCCTCAAGCGTCATCAGCGGGTCATAGTGGTCACCGCGGTCGGCGTCCCAGAAATTGTAGTCCGCCGAATTGTCTCCCAACAGGAACAGGACGCCCCTGAATCCGAACTCATTCATCATGGGAAGGAGATTGGTGAAATTATCCCGGTAGCCGTCATCGAAAGTCAGGATAATGGGGCGGCGCGGGAAGTCGCTCATGTCCCTCATACCGCTTGCGAATTCACCGTATTCCCTGAAGGTGATGGCAGTGAATCCCCTTCTCCGGAAGTACTCGAGATGCCTCCTGAAATTCGCCCTTGTTATGTAGACCCCGTGCTCGGTTTCGAAAGGCTCATCGGGTATCTTGTGATACATGAGCACCGGTATGTGCCGCGGATAGCGTTTCTTCATGCGCGCCGATTCGTATACCCTCATCACGTCTCGGGAGACGCTTTCGGCGTCGTACTCCCGGACGACCTTGCTGCGCAGGGACGGCGCGGCAACCGGCGCCGTCAGCAACGACCGGGCATGCGTCCTTATAAGATCGAAGTCGGGCTCCTTCCTGACGGAGGTGGGCAGAATGTCGCCGAAGTTGGACGCCATGGCATCCTCGAGGTTCGCTTCCGTCACCACGCCGTGCGAGACGTCTTCGCCGACCGCGACGACAGGGCGGCCCAGGTAAAGCGCCTCAACCGCGACTCTCCCGGCGCAGACTACAACACTGCTGCGTGCGATCCACGCGGCAAGATCATCGACGAAGCCCGGAGTCTCGAGACGACCGCCGTGTTTTTCCGACACCTTCTTCACGCGCCGGTAGCCGTCACCCGGGAGGTCTCCGGCGTCACCCCCCAGTATGAATGCCTTGAGATCGTCATTCTCGGCAAGCAGTGGATCTATTACCTCTTCCACCACCTTCACTATATTTTCTCCCTTGGGACCGTTCGTTCTGCCGACTATGGCTATCGTCCGGCCGCTAACGGGGGGGCCGGTCTCACTCGCACGGGAAGAGCCGAGCGTCGAAAAATCGAGCCCGTTGCGGATAAGCTCAATCTTGCTGCGCTTCATGCGCATTTCATTGACCAGATGCTCCCGCAGGTTCTCGCACACGGCGATGACCCGGTCGCCGTATATGTCGAACCACCGGGCCGAGGCATGCGGGAACTGCCTGCCGTGGACAGTTGAAACAAGAGGTACGCCGCTCCCCCGGGTGGCGTAGTAAGCTACCCAGCTCGCGGCCCGCGAGTGGGCATGGACTATGTCGATGCCCCTTTCCCTGATTAATTGTCTCAGGAACCAGATGTTCTTGAGGCGCTGCGGGTACCTGCGGTTGGCTATTGGCCGGCTGTAGAACTCACCCCGCACGGGGGCCGTCAGGGTATCCGACACAACGAATATCTTGTGGCCCAGCGCGGCGTGCTTCTCGGAAAGTGCGGAGACATAGAACTCGGGGCCCGAGGTGAAAATCTGAGAGAGGACGTGCAGTATCCGCATGGCGCTAGTCATGCCTCAGAGCGGTGACAGGGTCAACCCTGGCCGCCTGCACGGCCGGATAGAGCCCGGCAGCCAGGCTCACCACCACCGAGAACGCCACCGCGCCCAGTATGAGCCACGCGGGAAAATGGAAGAAGTTGATGAAGGGAGCATCGTCAGGCAGCAGATAGGAGTTGGCCACGAAATTGGCTATCTTGGTCACAACCCAGCCCAAGAGGAGACCCAGTAGAGCCCCGACAAAACCGATGGCCCCGGCCTCCACAACGAAGATCATCTTGATGTCGTTTTCGCTCCCGCCTATGGCTTTCATCACTCCGATCTCGCGCCTCCGCTCCAGTATGGACATGACCATGGTGTTTATGATGCCGAGGGCCGCGACGACCAGCGCGATAGTACCCACCGCGCCAAGCACCGCGTCCATGATCATGAATCCCTTCTTGATATCCTCGAGCTGGTCGGCAATCGAGAAAACATTGAGCCCCATGCTCTCAATGCTGTCCCGCGCGGCTTCGACATTGCGCACGTCGCCGACGCGGACATAAATCGACGCGTAGGCATCTCCCCTTCGCTGCCTTCTGAGGATTTCCCATATGCTGGAGAAACCAAGGCTGGGAATTCGCTTTCCGGTCTCCATGGGGATGAGCAGTCCCGCGTTCCACGCGTTGCTGCCGAAGGCGGCGGAGCGCTTCATGATGCCGCCGATAGTGAGCCTGGTCTCTACCTCCTTAACCGGGATATCCCTGACGAGAGAAAACGCCTCCAGGGGATTGGTCGGTATGCGTGACACGTCAAGGGTTGAGGATATTACGACTATTTCAGTCCCCAGAATGGAATCCGGGTGAACCGAGCGGGTCTTGCCCGTTGTATCTCTCCCGGCGGCCCCGCTGGGTTCCTCCTCCACCAGTATGCCCATGCGCTCAAGCGTCTGCCATCTCACTACCACCTCATTCGACTCGTCATCGTCATAGAAACGGCCGTAGGCGGTCTCGCTGAACGGCTTGTAGGCGCCCATGGAGGCCGGCAGCGCCCTGAGCATGGTTCTCGTCTCGCTCCCATTCACCTGGATCCTCACGGGAAAACGCAGTTCGGGAAAGGCAAGCTCCACTCCTCCGACACCGCGAATGTCCTCCAGGGTCTCGTCGGTGAGGGGCTCGGGGACCTCCTCCATCATCTCACGCACCCGGCCGGGATCGGCCTCAGCCATTTCCTCGACGTCGGCCGCAGTAACGAAGAGGCTCGTGAATAGGTCGTTCTCTTCGAAGGTCTCGGTGATGTTCTTCTGCATCCCCGTGCCGAAGGACACCATCGAAGTAAGCGCGCCGATGCCGATTATGACGCCGAGCGTGGTCAGCGCGGTCCTCAGCTTGGTGCGCCTCAGGTTGTCGAAGCCCAGCTCCACCATGTCGAGGAGATTCACGAGGCCCTACCCTCCTCCCCGCTTCCCACGACCCGGCCGTCCAGGAGTTCCACAATCCGGCTCGAGACTTCGCGCGCAAGGGCCTGTTCATGCGTGACCATGATCGCCGTGAGGCCGGCGTCCCTGTTGAGGCCGGCAATGAGGTCGATGATCTCCCTTGCCGTGGAGCTGTCCAGGTTTCCGGTGGGTTCGTCGAGGAGCAGGGCATCCGGCCCGTTGGCTAGCGCGCGCGCAAGGGCCACCCGCTGCGCCTCTCCCCCGGAGAGCTCGGAGGGATTGTGGTCGAGCCGCCGTCCCAGGCCGACCCGCCTCAGGAGATTCGTGGCTCTCGGCCTTCTTTCGCCGCGCGGCACGCCCCCGAAGGTGAGAGCCAGCATGACGTTTTCGAGCGCCGACCGGTGAGAGATGAGGTTGAAAGACTGGAAGACCATGCCCACCGTATGGCGCCTGTGCCTTGCCAGTCCGGAACGGTCCATGCCGGCGAGGTCGGTCCCGTCCACGACGATGCTGCCCGAGGTCGCCGTGTCCAGGCCGCCGACCAGGTTGAGGAGGGTTGACTTCCCCGAACCCGATCTCCCCACAATTGATATGAACTCGCCCCGCTCGACTTCAAGCGACACTCCCCTCAACGCTGGGATCTTCACGCTTCCCTTGCGATAAACCTTCCTGAGGTTGGCTATCTCAATGAACTTCACGCTTACCCCCGGTTTATTGCTCTCGACTGTAGGGCTCATCCTCGGTAAGGGGTTTACCCATGTTGCGTACATCGTCAAGCTTATAGCCAATGGCCTCATAGAACTTTATGGCGCTGTCGTTCCCGGCCCGGACCTGGAGGTTGATCTTGGGACAGCCCATCGCGAGAAGCCTCTCCTCCGCCGCCTCCATCATCCTGGCGGCGATGCCCCGTCGCCGGCAATCTGGATCGGTGGCAAGGTAATTGATCCATCCCCTGTGGCCCTCGTAGCCGGCCATGCATGTCGCCACAAGCCTCCCGCCGAGTTCGCCGACGAGGAAGAGGTCGGGATTGACCCTGAGCTTCCGCTCTATGTCCCGCTTCGGATTATTCCATGGCACGACTAGATTGCATCGAAACCAGAGGTCGATAACGTGCTTCTCGTCTGCGGGCTTGTACGGCCTCACGACCAGAATGTCGCTCACGGTATTCCCCCAACACATACGTTAATAGCGGCTGCTCTCCTCCGTGTTCGGCAGCGTCGCCGTCATCATGCTAGCGGAGTCGGCAGCGGTTCGTCAACCGGAAGGGGGGCGAGTTTCGCCGGAGACCCGGCCGGTTCCCAGCTTGAAGTAGTCGTAGAGAGGGGCGATGGACTTCCTGAGGAGGATCTCTGAATGCCCCCTTACGACAAACTCCTTGATCTCGCCGATGACTTCATAGCCCAGTCTCTCATACAGGCGCCGGGCGGCGGGATTGAAGGATGAAACACACATGAAGACATTGGGACTCTCCCTGAACATCCTCTCCTCGGCGAAACGGACAAGTCTCGTGCCGATACCCTTGTTCCTCCAATCCGGCGCGACAGCAACGGTCTGGAGGTACCCGGGAAGCGGGCCGTCCATCCGCAGGATAAGAAATCCGGCGATTTCATCACCGACCCTGGCGACGTAGGTCTCTCTCCTCTTGTCTCCCATCATCCTGACCGAATCCTCATAGGTGCGCTTCAACGTTATCCACGGCTCCGAGCTCACCATGATCCGCGCGCAGGTTTCTATCTCCTCCGCGCCTGAGATCGGCCTTATCTCGATGTCGCGACTCGCTTCTTTCATCTTTGTCCCCTATTCTCGGGTCTCCTCCAGGTTCTCGAGCGGGACCCAGCCCTCATCTCCCCCCTCGGTGCGAACCCAGGCCCACCCGCTCTCGGTGAATCGGGAAATCACCCGGTCACCCCTGTCGACGGGCACCTCACGGGACGTATAGTCCCTCAGCATGACACATGTATCACCCTCGATCCTGACCCAGGACTCGGGCACCCACGCGCCGGCGCCACCTTCCCACGTGCACCAGACCCAGCCGGCCCACATGGTCGGCCTCCTCTCGAACCTGAGCCTCGCGCCACGCCCGGCTTCAAGCACGAAACCCGAATCGGGTCTGTGCGGCCCAGTCACCCTCAGTCTTCTGTCCAAATCAGTTCCCCTCACTCCATGTCTCTATCGAGAGACTCCCATCGGCCCCTGGCGATGGCGAAGTCAATACGCTCCAAAGCCTCGCCCCTCACCGAAAGAGAGGCGCGGTGCGGAGATCTCGACACTTCTTCAAAACCCGCCGAAACGGCGCACCTGATCATGCGCTTGTTCCCGGTCCATGTATTCATCCTTATCTCATGGAGGCCCTTATCGACGAATAGATGATCGACTATGAGTCTCAGGGCCTCCGTCCCATAGCCTTTTCCCCGGTCGGCGGGCTCAGCCACACATATGCCGACGCGGACCGAGCACACCGCCGCGTCGTATTCATAGCAGTTGATCCATCCGATGTGCTTTCCGCTCAGAGTGTCTATCTGAAACCGCTGCCACAATCCGCCGGTCTTGTCCGCGCCCCGGGCTTTGAGTCTATCCTCGAACGCCTCGCGAGTGAC